>NZ_JAIQXU010000025.1 GCF_020166395.1 Deinococcus betulae
TAGTCCTGTACATGAATAGCCCCCAAAATATTCTGCCTAAGCCGCAAGACTTTGCGCTGGACGCCTGGCCGCTCAACACCAACTCGCGCCTGCTGATGGCCGCGTTTGGGCAGCGTGGCGGCAGCTCTCGCCTCGCCTTTCAAAGTCGTGTGATTCCGCGCTGCGAAGTCGCCACGATGGACGACCCACTGGCTGGACTGACCTGCGACCCGGAGGCTTCACACTGAGGCTGACTGAGTTTTTCAGCGCAGGTTCGTGGACCGAAAGCTCAGGGCAGTTCACGGCGCGCTTTCAGGACGGTTGTTTTCGGGTCATAGGTTATGACCGCACAACCCAGGCCCGGAACAGCGGCCTGTACGACGCACTCAGCGTCAACTTTCTGGCAGGCCAGCAGAAGGTAACGACGGGGAGCTGGGCAGCCGACACGAACGCGCCCCGCCAGGAACGCTGGTCGGCCTACCCAGGGGCGCAGCGCGTGTGCATTCAGGAAGTGGAAGATGGCCTGCGCTTTCTACGGGATTGAGAGGCGGACCTCGAAGCTCTGCAGAGGAAAGCCTTTATCAGGAGTCAGCAGCCTTGTCTGGCATAGAGGAGGCGGCCGCGCCTGACACTGTTAGCCAAGTCTCTACCCTGGGGCGACCAGCAACTCACGCCGGTTCTGGTCACTCATTTCATTCAGAGCTTGAGAGCTTCTCCCTCTCTGGATTGCGTAAAGCGCGCCGCCCCACCCAACCTCTGCTCTACCCGGCGCGCACCGTGCGCTGCTCAATGCGTTTTTCGGGCGTGGCATTCAGGACCACGCGCTGCACAAAAATGCCGGGGGTATCCACTTCATCGGGATCCAGGGCGCCGACCTCGACCAATTCCTCGACCTCGGCCACCGTCACCCGGCCGCAGGTGGCGGCCACCGGGTTAAAGTTGCGTGCCGTCTTGCGGTACACGAGATTGCCCGCCCGGTCAGCCTTCCAGGCCTTGACCAGAGCGACATCCGCCACGATGCCGCGTTCCAGAATGTAGGTCTGGCCGTCAAAGTCCTTGTGCTCTTTACCTTCGGCCACCACCGTACCCACGCCCGTCTTGGTGTAGAAGCCGGGAATCCCGGCGCCACCCGCGCGCATCCGCTCGGCCAGGGTGCCCTGAGGCGTGAATTCCAGTTCCAGTTCGCCGGCCAGATACTGCCGCTCGAATTCCTTGTTCTCGCCCACGTAACTGGAAATCATCTTGCGAATCTGGCGGGTTTCAAGCAGCAGGCCCAGGCCCCAGCCGTCTACGCCCGCGTTGTTGCTGACGGCCGTCAGGTCGCGCGCGCCGCTGTCGCGTAGCGCCAGAATCAGCTGCTCAGGAATGCCACACAGACCGAAGCCGCCCACGGCGACTGTCTGACCATCTGTCACGAGGTCGGCAAGCGCCGCCCTGGCGTCGGGATAGACCTTGTTCATGCTAGGCCCCAGTGTAAGCGACAAACCCTAACGGACGTTTGGTTGGTAGAGGCAGGAGGCACCGAGCCTAAAGAAGACTGTTCTCGGAGCTTGCGAGGCAGAGGCCAGCGGCGACTCTCCGAAGTCTGGCGCGTCGCCTACGAGCACGCGACTTTTCCCTCGGAGGTTTGAGAGAGCTCTGCGCAGACAGTCGTAGAGCCCTCAGTACTGGCCCAAGGTCTCTACACATGCCTGAGCTTGCGTACTGTGCAGCGCCGCTCTCTAAAAATAGAACCCAGAGCCACTTAGAGGTTGAGTCCTTAGCAACTCTGGGCAAGCAGAGCAAAGGGCTGCGACGAGAGAGCAGCCTTGGTAGGGGCGCCTTCCCATCATCTCTGCAACAGCACCCGCTGTTAGGCCCCACCAATTCAACGGTTGTGCAAACACACCGAGGCAGAGAGCTGAATCGCCTCTGCCTCGGGCCTGCCTCTTATTACCGGGGCTGGCTGCTCAGGACCATCACGTAGGCGGTGCCGCGTGATCCCTGCACCACCGCCGCGCCGACATTGGTGTAGCGCGCCTCGTTCATCCAGAAGCAGTGCACGGCAGAATTCAGCCACCAACGAATCGCACTTTCGGGGCTGACCCCGCCGCCCATGAAGATGATTTCGGTCACGCTGATCGCATTGACCCCAGTGCTGGCGGCCCGGACGCGCGGCGTGCTTCCCCCAGCCCCGGTGTGGCTGATGCGCCCGGTGCTGCTCATGTATCCGGCCTGCACGCGGGCGGCGGCGGCCAGTTCGGGCGTGTAGGTCAGGCGACCAGCCACCGGCCGCTTGCCGCTGCCCGGACAGCTGACCCCCTGGCCCCGCACGTCATTGAGACGCGCCACAAGCTGGCTCTCGGCACTGGACTGGGCCGCAGCGGGCAGTCCCAGCGACACGAGGGCCGCCAGAACGCCCAGCGTCCGCTGGGAGGTGCGTTTGGGCATTGTGAACGAATCTTAACCCAGCATTCTGGGGTCGCATGAGAAAAACTTCCCATGTATGAGAACGGGGCCGCCAGGCATTCACCTGGCGGCCCCAGTTAAAGCCTGTCTTACGCGGGCAGCAGGCCGCTGCGGCGCAGCAGGGCGTCGGCGTCTGGGTCACGGCCCATGAACTCGCGGTACAGCTCTGCCGGGTCAGCGCTGTTGCCCCGGCTCAACACGCTGTCCACAAAAGCGCGGCCCGTCTCGCGGTTAAAGATGCCCTCTTTGGCGAAGCGGCTGAAAGCGTCGGCGTCCAGCACCTCGGCCCACTTGTACGAGTAGTAGCCAGCGCCATAGCCGACCGGGCTACTGAACAGGTGACCGAAGGAGGCAATCATGGCGTAGTCCTCGGGCAGCGGCGCGTGCGAGAAACGGGCCATGATGTCACGGGCGTAAGGCACGGGGTCGGCGTCACTGTCGGGGTCAAACTCAACGTGCAGCGCCAGGTCCGTCAGACCAAACGAATACTGACGCATCGCAGCGGCGGCGGCGCGGTAGTTGCGTGCGGCGACCATTCGGCCAAACAGCTCTTCTGGAATCGGCTCGCCCGTTTCGTAATGGCGGGCAAACAGGTCCAGGGCCTCGCGCTCCATCACCCAGTTTTCCATAATCTGGCTGGGCAGCTCCACAAAATCCCAGGCCACATTCGTGCCGGCCAGCGACTTCACTGCCACACGGGAGAGCGCGTGGTGCAGCAGGTGACCGAACTCGTGAAACACTGTCTCGACCTCGCGGATAGACAGCAGGGCGGGCGTGTCACCACTGGGCGGCGTCATGTTGCCGCACATCAGTCCCAGGTGGGGGGCCACGCCATCTTCACGCGGGCCACCCGTGACAAAGGCGTTCATCCACGCACCCGCGCGCTTGCTGTCGCGTGGGAACCAGTCGGTGTAGAAGCTGGCCACATGGGTCCCGGCCTCATCGTGAATGTCGTAATAACGCACTTCGGGGTGCCAACCGGGCGCCTGGGCCTCCGTGACACTCACGCCAAACACGCGCCGGGTGATTTCAAAGAGGCCCGACAGCACCTGCTCCAGGGGGAAGTAAGGGCGCAGCTGCTCCTCGTCGAAGTTGTATTTGGCCTGCTGCTCCTTTTCGGACCAGTAGGCGGTGTCCCAGGCTTCCAGGGCCGGGGCGTCCTGACCCATCTGCTCGTGGTAGAAGGCGTTCAGGTCTGCTTTCTCCTGCTCAAAGGCGGGGCGGGTGCGGGCTTCCAGGTCCCGCTCAAAAGCCAGGGCGCGCTCGCCTGTCCCGGCCATGCGGTCTTGTAACACGTAGTCGGCAAAGTCGCGGAAACCCAGCAACTGGGCTTTCTCCCGGCGCAGCTTCAGAATCTCGCGGATCAGCGGACGGTTATCGCGGCCCGCCTGCACCCCCAGGGTGCCACTGGCCTGCCACAGCTCGCGGCGCAGCTCGCGGTCATCAGCGTAGGTCAGGACAGGCAGCAGGGTGGGCGCGTGTTGGGTCAGGCGGTGCTGGCCCTCTTTGCCCTTCTCGGCGGCGTCGCGGGCCGTGGCGTCCAGCACGCGCTGGGGCAGACCGCTCAGGCGCTCGGGGCCCACGTACAGCTCATAGGCGGCGGTGGCGTCCAGCACGTTCTTGCCGTACTCGCTGGTCACCTGGGCCAGGCGGGTGTTCAGCTCTCCCAGGCGCTCTCTGGCCTCGCCCTGCAACTCGGCGCCCTCGCGGCGAAACTCTTCAAGGGTCAGTTTCAGGTGGCGGGCCCGCACCGGGTCCAGCGTGCGGCCGGCCTCGGTCTGGGCAAAGGCCGCCAGCGCTGCGTACAGCCCTTCATGGAGGGTCAGGCTGGTGTAGAACTCGCTGACCTTGGGCAGAATCGCCATCTTGGCCGCGTGCCACTCGTCGCTGCTGACCACGCCGTCCAGGTGGCCCACGATGGTGCGCGCGGTGTCCAGTTGCTCGGTCAGGGTGTCCAGGTCCGCCATGAAACCGGCAAAGTCCCGCTCACCCGCGCGGGCCAGGTGGTCTAGCTTCTCGCGCGCCTGGGTCAGCAGGGCGTCCACGGCCAGCTCAGCATGGTCGGGGCGAATCTGGTCAAAGGGAATGCGGAAGCCGACGTTCAGCAGCGGATTGCTGCTCGCGTCGGTCGCAGCCGACATGGTTTGTGTCATCAGGGGCCAGTATAGGCGGGGGGTCCGGCCCAGTCGGTAGGCTTTATGGCGGAGCGTAGACGAGGAGCTGGAGGCGACAGGGGCTGGCCTGCGGCGCACCTTGAATCCGGCGTTGGTCTTCTCTCCGGCCCTCCAAGTCTGGCCGAGTGGACTCGTCAGCGACCGCTTTCCTGGGGGTCATGAGTCGTAGGTTCGAACAAGCGACCGGCTCAGGCACAGCAGAACTGACTGGACCAGGTTCCCTTCTGGTCTGGCGCCTTTTGCGGAGTGGCCTTACGCCACTTGGCGAGGTGACGGCCACCGGGCCAGCATGCTTTCCTCCTGTATGGCGAATGACCTGGCCGCCCTGCAGTTTCAGCCGCTTTCTGACGGGGCCTACGCCGCCTTCCGCACCGCCGCGCACCCAGACAGCCCGGTAACGCCTGATGACCTGGCGCGGCTGGCCGCTGGGCGTGAGGCCAGCGAACACCACACGCAGGAGGGGGCCTTTTTAGATGGAACCCTGGCGGGAGCCGTGACCACCGGCCGGCCACGACTGGACAATCACGACGGCTGGCTGGATGTGAGCGTGACCACCCCGTCTGGCCAGGGGCCACTGGCGAACACCCTCCTGAGGCACGGCCTCTCTACCGTAGCCAGCGCCGGCGCCCACACCGCCGTGACCCGCGTGCAGGAGGACTGGTGGGAGCGCGAGTTTCTCCTGGCGCGCGGCTGGGCCGAATTTGACCGCATGTGGCTCAGCACCCTGGACCTGCGCACGCTGGACTTTGCGGCCTTCGCCGCCGAAGAAGCCCGCGCGCTGTCGGGCGGCGTGACCATTCGACCCCTGAGCGACCTGGGGGGCTGGGACGCCGACCCAGAGCGCCACTACACCCTGATTCACGCGCTGCTCTCGGCGGTGCCCAGCACTCGGCCCATTCAGGTCTGGCCCTATGACCTGTGGCGCACGCGCATGGCGGCCCTCAACCTCGACCCGCGCGGCTTCATGGTGGCTCTGGCCTCGGACGGGCAGTGGATCGGGACGACGCAGCTGGCGCAGACCATTCCGGCGCGCCCCGGCACCCTGCACAACGGCCTGACAGGCGTGCTGGCTCCCTGGCGCGGGCGCGGCCTGGGGCTGGCCCTCAAACTGGCGGCGGCCCGCGCGGCCCTGGCACGCGGCTTTACCCACTCGCGCACCGGCAATCACGCCGTCAACCGCCCCATGCTGGCGATTAATGAGCGGCTGGGCTGCGTGCGGGAGGCGGCGGTAATAACGCTGACAAGGGCAGTGGGGAGTGGGCAGTTGTAAGTGGAAAAAGAGAAGCGGCGCCAACGCTTGGCCTATGAAGTGCCTTAACCTCCTATTGCCCACTCCCCACTCTCCACTGCCTGTTTTCCAGCAGCATCGCGTCCCCCAGCGAGTAGAAGCGGTAGCCCTGCTCTAGCGCTGCGCCGTAAGCCGCGCGAATGCGGTCCTCGCCGGCAAAGGCGGCCACCAGCAGCAGCAGGGTGCTGCCGGGGAGGTGCAGATTGGTCAGCAGCAGGTCTGGGACGTAAACGGGCGTGCCTGGGGTAATGAAGATGCGGGTGTCGCCCTCGCCCGCCGCCATCTCCTGACCGTTCCAGGCACTTTCCAGGGTGCGGACGGTGGTGGTGCCCACCGCCACCACGCGCCGGCCCTGGGCGCGGGCCGCATTGATGGCCTGGGCTGCCTCTGGGCTAACCGAGTAGCGTTCGGCGTGCATGACGTGGTCAGCCACCGACCCGCTAATGGGCTTGAAGGTGCCAGCCCCCACATGCAGCGTCACGAAGGTGCGCTCCACGCCCATCTCGTCCAGGCGGGCCAGCAACTCGGGCGTGAAGTGCAGCCCAGCAGTCGGGGCTGCCACACTCCCCGGTGTGCGGGCGTACACCGTCTGGTAGCGCTCGCGCCAGGTGTCGTCACTGTCCCCAGCCGCAATGTACGGGGGCAGTGGCAGGCGGCCAATCTCGTCCAGGTGGAGTTTGATGTCGTGGTCAAAGCGCAGCAGACGCGCGCCGTCCTCCAGCGTGCCCACCACCTCGGCGCGGTGCCCGCCTTCGGCGGCGCTGCCACCCAGCCACAGTTCGTGGCCGGCGCGGCGGGCAGGCTTCAGGTAGGCGCTCCAGAGGTTCGCCTCTTCCTCGCGCAGCAGCAGCACCTCCACCTGCCCGCCGCCAAACCCGGCGGCGTCCACCGGCTTGCGGGCCATCACGCGGGCGGGGATGACGCGGCTCTCGTTAAAGACCAGCAGGTCGTCGGGCCGCAGCAGGCTGGGCAGGTCGCGGAAGACGTGGTGGGTGACGGCGTCACGAACCACCATCAGGCGGCTGGCGTCGCGGGGCTGCGCGCCGGTCTGGGCAATGCGGTCTTCCGGCAACTCAAAGTGCAGGCGCGAGAGCACCTCGTCGGCAGACACCGGGCTTACTCCTCGGCTTTGGCGCCTCTGGGGGCGCGGGCAGGCATCAGGGCGCCGTCGAGGTCCGGCAGGTTGATAAAGCGGTCGGCGGCGTCCACCAGCTTCTGCGCGGTGTGCTCGCGGAAGGCGATGACCTCCACGCGCTTGCCCCGCTCCTGAAGGACCTCCACGATGTCGGTAAAGTCACCGTCGCCGCTGCCCAGCACGATGATGTCGAGGTGGTCCATCAGGCGCACCATGTCCGCCACGATGCCCATGTCCCAGTTGCCCTCATAGATAGCCTTGCCGCCGTCGGTGACGTGGTGCAGAGTCAGGTTCATGCGCCGCACCTTGTAACCCAGCGCCGAGAGCTTGTAGATAAAGGGCCGGGCGGTGGCCTCATTCTCGCGCTCGACGGTGTAGCTGATGGCGTGAACCAGTTCGCGGCCTTCGGTGGCGCATTTGAGGATGGTCTCGAAGTTGACGGTGCGCTCTAGCAGGTCACGCGCCGAGTGGTAGATGTTTTGCGTGTCAATAAAGACCCCCACGCGGGGGCGGTGAACGACGTACTGCATTGGTCAGTCTCCTGTTGGGGTGATGCGGAGGGGCAAAAGGGACAACGTGAAAGGGGCCAAAAGCCAAAAAGGGCGCTGCGGCCCGCCGAAGTGTAACACCCGGCGAGGGGCGCGGGCAGACAGCAGTGGTAGACACCGGCCACCTGCCGTGTGGGCCGGGCCGTTACCCTGAAGGCATGACGAGCGACGTGCAAAGTGGCCCCTCTTCGGCTCTGGCTCAGGCCCAGGCGGCCTACGCCGACGTGCAGGCGCGCGGCCTGAAACTGAACATGCAGCGCGGTCAGCCCGCCGACGCCGACTTTGACCTGAGTAACGACCTGCTGGTGGCGCTGGGGCCAGCAGACACCCACCTGGACGGCCTGGACCTGCGCAACTACCCCGGCGGCGTGGCGGGCCTGCCCTCGGCGCGGGCGCTGTTTGGGGCGTACCTGGACCTCAAACCGGAAAACATGGTCGTGTGGAACAACGCCAGCCTGGAACTGCAAAGTTACGTGCTGACTTTTGCCCTGCTCCACGGCCTGCGCGGCGGCCAACCCTGGGTGGGGAGCCGCCCGAAGATGATCGTCACGACCCCCGGCTATGACCGCCACTTTCTGCTGCTTCAGACCCTGGGTTTTGAGCTGCTGACCGTGGACATGCAGCCCGACGGCCCCGACGTGGCGGCCATCGAGCGCCTGGCGGCCGGCGACCCCACGGTCAAGGGGGTGCTGTTCGTGCCCACCTACTCCAACCCCGGCGGCGAGAGCATCAGCGCTGAGAAAGCGCGGCACCTGGCAGGCCTGAACGCTGCGGCCCCCGATTTCACCATCTTCGCCGACGACGCCTACCGCGTGCATCACCTCTCGGCCGACCCCGCCGAGCAGGACACGCCCGTCAATCTGGTGGCGCTGTGCCGGGACGCCGGGCACCCCGACCGCGCCTTTGTGTTTGCCAGCACCAGCAAGGTTACCTTTGCGGGCGCGGGGCTGGGCTTCGTGGGCAGCAGTGAGGACAACATCCGCTGGTTGAGTGGGTATCTCAATGCCCTGAGCATCGGTCCCAACAAGCTGGAGCAGGCGCGGCACGTCAAGTTCTTGCAGGGCTACCCCGGCGGGCTGGACGGCCTGATGGCCGCGCACGCCGCCCTGATTGCGCCGAAGTTCCGCGCGGTGGACGAGGTGCTGGCCGGGGAACTGGGCCAGGACGGCCGCTACGCGCGCTGGACCAGCCCACGCGGCGGGTATTTCATCAGCCTGGACACCGCCGAGCCGGTGGCCGACCGCGTGGTGGCTCTGGCCGAGGCGGCGGGCGTCAGCCTAACCCCGGCGGGCGCCACCTATCCTGGTGGCAAGGACCCGCACAACCGCAACATTCGCCTGGCCCCCACCCGGCCTCCGGTGGCCGAGGTCTACGAAGCCATGCGCGCCGTGGCCACCTGCGTGCGCCTGGCGACCGAGGAACACCGGGCGCGCTAAACGCAATCGGTTACAACACAACAGGGGCGTTCCGCAAGGCTGGACGCCCCTTTTTCTGGCGCTGGCCGCCGTCCGTTCGTCTTGACTTCACGCACACCCACCCGGAGGATAGGCCCCATGCCCAACCGGTACGCTGGCTCTCCCGACGAACGCGCGGCGCTCGACGCCTACGTCAAACTGTGGCGCGCGTCCCACGCCGTCGAGGTCAGCGCCAACCGGCACCTGGCCGACCACGGCCTGACGGTCAGCCAGTTTGGCGTCATTGAAGCCCTGTATCACCTGGGGCCGCTGAGCCAGCGCCAGCTGGCCGACAAGATTTTGCGCTCCAGCGGCAACCTGACGATGGTGATTGACAATCTGGAACGCGACGGCCTGGTGCGCCGGGACCGCGACCCCGCCGACCGCCGCATCATGCGGGTGTCGCTGACGCCGCAGGGGCAAGCATTGATTGAACGCATCCTACCGGCCCATGTCGAAGGCATCCGGGCCGTGTTTGGCGTCCTCAACCCCGAGGAGCTGGCGCAGCTGACCCGCCTGACCCGGCAGCTGGGCCTGGCCCTGCAAGGTCAGGGTAGCCGTGAGGGTCGGGGGCTGGCCTCCACCCGCTGACGAGGAACGTACGCGGCAGCCAAGCGGCACCTTCCCAAATCGTTTAATGTTAAGTAATATAGAGCCATGACCACGTCTAACCTCTCGCCGGTTCAGGGCCTGCATCACGTCACCATCATGGCGAGCGACCCGCAGCGCAACGTGGATTTTTACACCAGGGTGCTGGGGCAGCGGCTGGTCAAGGTGACGGTCAACTTTGACGACCCCGGCACCTATCACCTGTATTACGGCGACCACACTGGGCAGCCGGGCACGATCATGACGCATTTTCCCTGGCCGGGAGCGCGCCGGGGCGTGCGCGGCCACGGCGAGGTGGTGGCGGTGGCCTACAGCGCCCCCGCCTCTTCACAGCCCTACTGGGAGGCGCGGCTTGCCGACGCAGGCCTGAACCTGCGCGCGGGCACCCGCTTTGGCCACTCCACCCTGACTTTTGACGACCCCGACGGCACCTGGACCGAACTGGTGTTTGAGAACGGCACCCCGGTGCAGCCCTGGCCGCAGTCGCCTGTGCCGGCCGACTTTGCCCTGCGCGGCTTTCATGGGGTGACGGCCTGGGTGCGCGACGTGGCCCCGGTGCGCGACCTCCTGGTAGGCCAGCTGGGCCTGACCGAGGTGGGCATCGAGCAGGACACCGACGGCCCCCGCACCCGGTTTCGGGGCAGCGGCGCGGGCGTCGGGCTGTATGTGGATGTGATCGAGCGCCCTGGGCTGGCACGCGGGCAGTTTGGCGCCGGCAGCGTTCATCATGTGGCGCTGCGCACCCGTGACGACGCCGAACAGGCCGCGTACCTGGACGCCCTGAGCGCCGCCGGCTACCGACCCACCCCGGTGCAGGACCGCCAGTATTTCCATTCCATCTATTTCCGCGAACCGAATGGCGTGCTGTTCGAGATTGCCACCGACGCGCCCGGCTTTGCCAGCGACGAGCCAGTCGAGGCGCTGGGCCACGCGCTGAAACTGCCCGCCTGGTTTGAAGCTCAGCGCCCACAGATTGAAGCGCAGCTGCCGCGTCTGCACAGCCCGGAGTACAGCGTGAACCTGGGCACGCGCACCCTGGACACCGCCCCGGCGCCCGAGCCCATCACGCCCAGCGTCAAGGTGCTGACTGCTGGCCGCCCGGTGGCCGACGCGCGGGTGGCGGTCCTCCTGCTGCACGGCCGGGGCGGCACAGCGCAGGACATCCTGAGTCTGGAACGCGAGCTGAATCTGAGCGCCTTTGCCTACCTGGCCCCGCAGGCGCCGGGCAACACCTGGTATCCCCTGTCGTTTCTGGCCCCCGTCGCGCAGAACCAGCCCCATCTGGATCAGGCGCTGGCGACTGTAGATGGCCTGATGGCGCACCTGGCCGGGCAGGGCATTCCCCCAGAGCGGGTGGTGGTGGCCGGCTTTAGCCAGGGGGCGTGCCTGGCACTGGAATACGCCAGCCGCACAGGGGCCAAGCTGGGCGGCGTGGTGGCCTTCAGCGGCGGCCTCATTACGCTGGACCAAACGGGCGACTTGCGGGGCCTGCCGGTGGTGATGGGGGTAGACCCGGTCGACGGGCACATTCCCCTAGCCCGCTTTACTGCCAGCGCCGAGCACCTGCGCGCGCGCGGCGCGGCGGTGGACGCCCAGGTCATTCCGGGCCTAGGCCACAGCATCAATACGGACGAGTTGAACGCGGCCCGCGCCCTGATGCAGCAGGTGGCGGCTCAGGTCTAGGCCGAAGCGTGCTGACGGGAAGGGGACATAAAAGGCCAAGCGCGATGGCTTCTGAGCGCTACCTCGGACCTCAGACCTGGAAAGGGTTGGAGACCCATCTCCTTGCTTTGTCGGAGGTTATCCGCTTTTCAGTGAGCGAGAAAGCGTCCTCTCCTCATCGGTCGAGACCCACGCTGTTCCGCCGCCTGAGGGAACGGTTGCCCCAGAACGGCCTTGGGATCACCCCTTAAGGGTTGTAGGGTCTACGGCGAAAGCGTCAGCAGCCAGCCATAAAACCGAATCTTTCCCAACCATTATTTCAGAGTTGCGGCCACGAAGACGGCCACTGCGTCTGGGCCCTCGAAACCCATCGAATAGGCGCGCAGCGTGACCAGCACGCGGTTACCCTGCACGTCCACCCGTTCCAGGCTGTAGCGCACCGCGCAGTTGCGCCCCGGCGAAGACAGGGTGTCCTGGTAGATGAGCTGGCCGTTGATGCGCAACTCGAAGCCAGCCGGGCGCTCGCCAGGGAAAATGAAGTCGGGATAGGCGCAGGACTGGGCGCGCAGCGGGACCACCTTCAAGCTGACGGGCACGGCGCGGCTCCAGAGCTTGACCGGCGTAACCTGACTGGCGCCGGGCCGCAGCCCATCCTGCCAACGCGGGTAAGGCGTGGCATACGCTCGGGTGTAGCGGGGCACACTGGCTTTCCCCAGCGTCAGGCCGGCGCCGCGCAGCAGGGTCTGGGTTGCGGCCTCATTCAGCAGCGCCTGACGCACCTGCGGCGCTGACTGGTCTTCGCCGGTCTTCATGCGGGTGGCCAGGGTCTGCCCACTGCCCGTAGAGAGCACGTTCAGGGCGGCGTAGCCAAAGCCGCTGCCATCGCGCTCGCCGCTCACCACCGTGGCCACCCGCTCTCCTGTGGCTGAAAACTGAATGTGCGTGACAGGCAGACGTTCATTCGCCTGGGCCGCACTGGCCCACAACGCGCTGATGGTGAGCAGGGCAATCAGAGGTCGGCGCATGGGGGCACCGTACCGCAGGCAGGCCGCAGAGTGCCACCTTCTTTTCAGGACCTGCTCTCAAGCCTCATGAAACGGCCAGCCTCTCGGCATCCTCTCGCCTGTGCTACAGACCGCCGAATTCAGGTAGGTAACACCAGGGCGACCCCAATGGTAGGGCTTCCGGCCCCCTTACTTGAACTTCACGCTCGCCAGCACCTTGCTGAACAGGGCGCTGGCCTGGGCAAACCGCGCCGGGCTGTCGGTCAGCTGAAAGGAATAGAGGTTCTTGGCGCCCACGCCGTACCACACGCGCATGCTCAGCTGGCCCTGGGGATGGGTCACGGTGTACTGCCGCTCCACGCCGCTGACCCCGCCGTACCCGATGACGCGGCTGCTGACTTGCTTGGGGGTGGCCCCGGTGCCCTTGATGCCAGCCTCGAACTTCTGAAATTCGCCAGCTGGGGTCGGAGCTGCGCCGTTTTTTGGCGTGTACAGGAGCCGTATCATGGTGGCGGGCGGCGCCTTGGCCGAGACCAGACTGACCCCCAGCGTACCGTCCTGAAAATCCGCCCCCAGCCAGCCTTTCGGCAGACTGACAGCAAAGGGCAGTTTGGGTTCGTTCAGCGGCACCAGGGCGTGGGCGGCAGGGGCGGTCAGCAGGGCCAACAGGGTCAGGCGGCGGGCGACTTGAGCAGAGGCAACCATCATGCTGGGCACCGTAGCAGCCGAAGGTGAGTGCGGCTGGAGCTGATCAGCGGGGCAGCAGACCGGGCGCGGGCCACAGCCGCAGGTTGGCCGGGCCAGCCACGTCGCGCAGCGACACAACCCCGTAGGCGCGGCTGTCCAGACTCTCCCCCAGGCGGCGGTTATCGCCCATGACCCACAGCTTGCCTGAGGGGACCTGCGCCGCTGGCTGGTCCTGCACGAACCCCTCGCTGGCGTAGCTTTCGGCCAGCACACGGCCATTGACCACCACCCGGCCGTCCTCGACCGCCACCGTATCGCCGGGCAGTCCCAGCACCCGCTTGATGTTATAGGGGCGCCAGCGCAGGCCGTAGGCCGTCTCGTAAGCGTAGCCGCTATCAGCTGGCGCCTTGAACACCACCAAGTCACCGCGCCGGGGGTACGGCCCGCCCAGGCCCCAGGCGCGCAGCCAGCGCGGGTATTTCAGCAGCAGCAGGGCGTCCCCACTGGTCAGGGTGGGCTGCATCGAGTCGCCGTCTACCCGCGCCACCGTCAGGCCAAAAGTGGTCAGCAGGTAAACCGGCAGCAGGCCGCCCAGCACCCACGCGCGCCAGGACGAAGAGGAAGAGCGCGCCGTCACAGCTGCCCAGGCTAGCGCACCCGCCCCGTCCTGGCACCTGATGTCTTCATGGTCACTTCAGAAGGCGGGACACTGGGATGACGGCTGGCCAGCCCAGCAGTTACCCTGACCCGCATGACGGCGGACGCAACAGGCGGCTTGAAGGTCGAGAAGTACGAAGAAGGCACGGGCACACCCGCACAGGCGGGCAAGATGGTGCGCGTGCACTACACCGGCACCCTGGAAAACGGCCAGAAGTTTGACAGCAGCCGTGACCGCGGCGAACCCATCGAGTTTCCGCTAGGTGTGGGCTACGTCATTCAGGGCTGGGACCAGGGCATCGCGCAGTTGCGGGTTGGCGACAAGGCCCGCCTGACCGTGCCGGCCCATCTGGGTTACGGCGACGCAGGCGTGCCCGGCGTCATTCCTGGCGGCGCCACCCTGCTGTTCGACGTGGAACTGGTGGACGTACGCTGAAAGAAAACCCCTGAGCCCAGCCGGAGAGCCTGAAAGCTCTTCGGCTTTTTTCTGGTCAGCGGGCAGCCAGAGAGGCAGCTGGCCTGCAACAACGTGAAAACACCCCCGGCCCCCGAGTGAGCAACCGCCCCCGTCCTTATTCCACAACATCCGTCTGAACGGGCATTTTTCGGCCACTGCATCAGTGGTCTCAGACCAGCTGGCCTGCCTTGACTGTTCCCCAGTCCTCCAACCTCTTGGAAGGGCTTCCAGCATCAGTGCTTGACGGCCGCTTTCATTTGACCGTAAGATTCGTAAGTAACGAAATCTACTTTTCAGGGGTTTGCCTTGATTGAGTCGCGCCGAAGCGAGATTTTATCGCTGGTCCAACAGCATGGAGAATTACCAGTTACGGAACTTTCGAAACTCCTGGGCGTTTCAGAGGTCACGGTGCGCAGCGACCTGAAGGTGCTGGCCGACGCCGGGCAGGTGCGCCGCACACGCGGCAGCGTGCGCCTGCCACTGGACGTACGGCGCGAGTCCCCGCTGGAACAGACCCGCCACGAACACACGGCGGCCAAGCGCCGCATTGGCCGCGCCGCCGCCGCCCTGGTGCGCGACGGTGAAACGGTCTTTCTGGACGTGGGCAGCACCACCACCGAGGTCGCCCGCGCGCTCTCCCCCACCTTGCAGGGCGTGACCATCGTGACCAACGGGCTGAACATTGCCCTGGAACTGGAGCGCCTCAGCGGCGTGCGGGTCATTGTCACAGGCGGCACGCTGCGGCCCCTGCAACACTCGCTGGTCAGCCCCTACGCGCTGGACGTCCTGAAACACATTCACGCCGACCGCCTGTTTCTGGGCTGCAACGGCGTTCATCCCGAACACGGCGTCACCAACGCCAACCACGAGGAAGCCGAGGTCAAGCGCGTCATGGTGGCGCAGGCCCGCGAGGTCATCGTGGTGGCCGACCACAGCAAGCTCTTTCAGGTCAGCCGCGCGCATGTGGCGCCCACCGGGCGCGTCTCGGCCCTCGTGACCAACCGGCGTGGCCCCGAGCCACCCGAAGCCCTGCACCGGGCCATTCCCAATCTGCACCTCGTCTGAGCATTCGTTCCCCTCACCCCCCGCCCGACTCACCTCCTGGAGGATGTATGAAAAAAGCTCTGCTGACGACCCTGGCCCTGCTGGCCGGCACCGCCCTGGCCGCCGACCCCGCCTTTCCCAAAGCGCCTGCTGGCAAGGTGACGCTGGAGGTCTGGTCGTGGGTGCCGGGTCTGGACAAGACCGTAACGGCCTTTGAAAAGGCCTACCCCACCATTGACGTCAAGGTGACCAACCTGGGCGGCGGTCCTCAGACCTACACCAAGCTGCTGACCACCCTGAAAGCCGGCACCGGCGCCCCGGACGTGGCACAGATTGAGTACGGCTTTCTGCCGGCCTTTGTGGATACGGGCGGTCTGGCCGACCTGAGTACGCTGGGCGCCGGCAACTACAAGAAATACTTTGTGCCCTGGACCTGGGGCCAGGTCAGCCCCGACGGCAAGGCTGTGTTCGCCATTCCGCAGGACACCGGCCCCTTTGCGATGGTCTACCGCGACGACCTGATGAAAAAATACGGCCTGAGCGCGCCCAAAACCTGGGCCGAGTACGAAAAGGCCGCCGCCACCGTTTACACCAAGAGCGGCGGAAAGGTGAAGATGGGCAACTTCTACGCCACCTTTGCCCCGTGGTTCATGGCGCTGGCCTGGGCCGACGGCGCGCAGTTTTTCAAGCGCGACGGCGACCGCTGGGTGCAGACCCTCAACAACCCTGGGGCCAAGAAGGTCCTGAACTACTGGTACGGCATGATTAAAAAAGGCCATGTCGGCACCCTGAACGCCTTTACCAGCGACTACTGGAACGCGGCCGGGGCCGGCCAGGTCGTGTCGAACATGGAAGCGGCCTGGGGACCGGGCGGCTACGCGGGCAGCCTGAAGGACAAGGGCGCCGGCCAGTGGCGCGCGGCCAACCTGCCGCAGTGGACGGCGGGCACAGCCGTCAAGTCTGGCAACTGGGGCGGCAGCTCGAACGTGGTGACTGCCCAGAGCAAGAACAAGGACGCCGCCATGCTGTTTAGCCTGTGGCTGAACCTCTCGCAAAACGCCATCTCGAACAACTGGATTAACGGCGGCCTGTTTCCCGCCAGCGACGCAGGGCTGGACCTGGCCGTTCTGAAAGACAAGACCAAGAACCCCAGCAAGTTCTTTGGCGGCCAGGACATCAGCACGGTCTATGCCCGCGCCAGCCGGGGCGTGAACGTGAACTTCCAGTGGGCGCCGTGGTTCCCGTACGCCAACGACAACTTTAATAAGCAGATGGACCTGATGCTCAAGGGCCGCCTGACGCCCGACCAGGCTCTGGACGCCTGGCAGCGCGAGACGCTGGCCGAGGCCAAGAAACAGGGCTACGACGTTCGGTAAAGCGGGTGAGCGGCTTTGGGGGCGCAGGGCGCGTGGGTTGCGCTTTGCCCCCCTGCCGCCTGAAGAGAGGGTGCCTATGACTGACGCTGCTCCACCGGGACGCCCATGAAACCGCCGCGCGCGGTGCCGTGGCTGTTCCTGAGTCCTTTTCTGGTGCTGTTTGCCGCCTTTTACGTGGCGCCGGTGCTGTACGCCGGGTATCTAAGCCTGTTTATCAAGAAGCGCGTGGGCTTTGGCCCGGCCCGCGACGTGTTCGGCGGCCTGACCAACTACGCCCGCGCCTTTCAGGACAGCGAATTTCTGACCAGCCTGTGGAACATTCTGAAGTTCGGGCTGGTGCAGATTCCGCTGATGATGGTGCTGGCCACCGCCCTGGCCCTGATGCTGGACGCCAGCCGGGGACGCCTCCAGGCGCTGTTCCGCACCGCGTTTTACCTGCCCTACACCATCCCCAGCGTTATTGCGGGCCTGCTGTGGGGCTACCTGTATTCCAAGAACCTGTCGCCGCTGAACCAGCTGACTGGGCGCTCCTTTGACTTTCTGGGCAGCGACGTGGTGCTGTGGAGCATTGCCAACATCGTCACCTGGACCTGGACGGGCTACAACATGATTACCCTGTACGCCGCGCTGCAAAACATTCCCGGCGACCTGTACGAGGCCGCGCGCATTGACGGCGCCGACGGCTGGAACCTGACGCGCTTTATCAAGCTGCCCCTCCTGAGGCCCAGCCTGCTGCTGGTGCTGATTTTTTCGATTATCGGCACCATGCAGATTTTCAGCGAGCCTTTCGTGATTCGGCCGCTGGGCTACGTGCCGGACAACATCACCCCGAACACTTACCTGTATCTGGTGGCCAGCCGAGACGGCAACTTTGGCTACGCGGCCACCCTGGCGATGGTGCTGGCCGCCTTCACGCTGCTGCTGAGCGCCGTGTTTCTGCGCTTTACCCGGCGTGGGGGTGAGCTGTGACGCGGGACCGCTTTACCCCGCTGCAACTGCTGGCGCTGACCCTGTTTGCCGTGTACGCGCTGCTGCCGCTGTGGTGGGTCATCGTGACCATGTTCAAGGACAACGGGCAGCTGTTTTCGACCTTTGGTCTGTGGTTTGCCAGCCCCAGCCACCTGGCCGAGAACGTGCAGACGCTGCTCACCCGCCAGGACGGCATCTTCCGGCGCTGGCTGCTCAACTCGTTTGTCTACGCCGGGGCCACGGCGCTGGGCAGCGTGCTGGTCAGTGCGCTGGCAGGCTACGCCTTTTCGGCCTACGACTTCCGGGGCAAGAACGCCCTGTTCGCCCTGATTCTGGCCACCATCATGGTGCCGGGCACGGCGCTGGTGCTGCCCCTCTTTCTGATGATGCAGAAGCTGGGCCTGCTGAACACCTACTGGGCGGTGATTCTGCCGGGCCTCGTCAATCCCTTTGGCCTGTACCTGATGCGCCTGTTCTGGGACGCCGGCTTTCCCAGGGAACTGACCGAGGCCGCGCGCATTGATGGCGCAGGCGAATGGACCATCTTTCAGCGCCTGGGGCTACCGCTGGTGCAGGGCGGGCTGGTGACGGTGGGGCTGTTCTCGTTTGTGGGCGCCTGGAACAACTTCTTTCTGCCGCTGGTGGCGGTCAGCAACGACGAGCTGTTTCCGCTGACTCTGGGCCTGAGCGTCTGGAACCAGACCAGCAGTTCCAGCGGACAGGAACCGCTGTACACCGTCATCGTACTGGGCGCACTTGTCAGCATTCTGCCCTTGGTGGCTGCCTTCCTGACCCTGGGCCGCTACTGGCAGGGCGGGCTGGCGAGCGGCGCGGTGAAGGGCTAACACGGGTGCGCAGCCTGTGGCCACCCCTCGTCCCCTCTTTCGAGCACCACGTCCCCACTCTCTTTTTCAAGGATGACCCTGCATGACCCCTGCTGACCTGCCTGCCCACCTGCTTCTTGGCAGTTGTGACTATCCCGAACATGTGCCGCAAGACCGCTGGGCGCCGTATGCCGCGCAGCAGCGCGCCCTGGGCCTGAGCTACGTGCGCCTGGCCGAGTTTGCCTGGAGCCGCCTGGAGCCGCGCCCCGGCGAGTACACCTGGACCTGGCTGGACGAGGCCGTCGAAACCTACGCCGCCCAGGACCTGAAGGTCGTGCTGTGTACCCCGACCGCCACCCCGCCCGCGTGGCTGGTGCGGGCCCACCCTGAGCTGCTGGCCCACGACGCCCAGGGCCGCGTGCGCGAGTTCGGCTCGCGCCGGCACTACGACTTTGCCTCGCCCGTGTACCGCGACCACTCGCGCCGCATCACGCGGGCGATGGCCGAGCGGTACGGGCAGCACCCGGCGGTGGCTGGCTGGCAGACCGACAACGAATTTGGCTGCCACGCCACAGGCCGCTCGTATGGAGGCGCCAGCGCCGAGCGCTTTCCGGCCTGGCTGGCCGCGAAATACGGCACCCTGGACGCCCTGAATGACGCCTGGGGCAATGTCTTCTGGAGCATGGAGTACAGCGACTGGGCACAGATCAAGCCGCCCATCCTGACCGTGACGGAACCCAATCCCTCGCATGTGCTGGACTACGCCCGCTTTGCCTCGGGCCTGATTGCCGAGTTCCAGGCCGAGCAGCTGACCATCCTGCGCGAGCTGTCTCCAGGCCGTTTTTTGACCCACAACTTCATGATCTTTGAAACCGGCTTTGACCACTACGAGGTGGCCACCGGCCTGGACTTTGCCAGCTGGGACAACTACCCCACCGGCATGCTGGAGTTCTTTGCGCCCCCCGGCATGGCCGAGGACGTTAAAACCCGCTTTGCCCGCACTGGCCACCCGGACCTGGTGGGGTTTAACCATGACCTGTACCGGGGGGTAGTGGGGAGTGGGAAGTGGAAAGGAGGAACAGCGCAGACCCCACAGCCCACACCCCACAGCCCACAACCGGGTTTCTGGGTCATGGAGCAGCAGTGCGGGCCCGTGAACTGGGCGCCCCACAACCCGCTGCCCGCGCCGGGGGCCGTGGCGCTGTGGACGGCGCAGGCCTGGGCGCACGGCGCCGACGTGGTCAGTTATTTCCGCTGGCGGGCGGCCACGATGGCACAGGAGGTCATGCACTCGGGGCTGCTGCGCCACGACGAGACGCCCAGCCCCGGCCACGCCGAGGTGGCGGCGCTGGACACGGCACAGTTGCCGCTGGGCCCAGTGCCCGCGCGCGTGGCCCTGCTGCACGACTACGAGAGCCTGTGGCTGTACGACGCGCAGCCGCACGCGGCGGGCCTGAGCTACTGGGCACAGACCGTCACGTATTACGCGGCGCTGCGGTCACTGGGCCTTGACGTGGACGTGGTGCACGCCGACGCCGACCTGAGCGGCTACGCGGTGGCCGTGGCGCCGGCCATCACGCTGGTGGACGGGGCGCGCGCCGGGCGCTGGGCGCAGGCGGCCGCCGGGGGCACGGCGCTGGTCTGCGGCCCCCGCACCGCCTTTCGCACGCCGGGCGGCGGCACCTGGGAGGAGGGACAATTTGGCCCGCTGGCCGGCCTGGTGGGGGCCAGCCTGCTGAATTACGACTCGCTGCGGCCAGGGCTGGCGCAGGATGTAGGCGGCAGCATTGGCGCCCACAGCGCCCACACCTGGGCCGAAAGTTACCGCCTGAACGGCGCACAGGCGCTGGCCACCTACCAGGGCGGTCCCCTGGACGGCCAGGCCGCCGTGATCCGTCAGGACAACGTGACCGTCATCGGCGCGCACAGTGACACCCTGATTCGCGCTGTACTGACCGGTGTGCTGACTGGCGCAGGACTCCCGGTGACGCCCCTGCCTGACGGCGTGCGCCTCAGCCGCCGCGCTGGTCAGGTCCTCGTGCAGAACTGGAACCCAGAGCCCGCCGAGTGGAACGGCCAGACTCTGCCGCCCGTCAGCTTCGCAGTGCAGCCGGAGGCCCCTCATGCCTGAATGGACCCTGAACGTCAACCCCGCTGAAATGCGCGTGCTGGTCAGCGGCTTTCAGTCGTGGAGTGAGGCTGAACTGCGCCCCCTGCAAGACACGCAGGCCGTGCCCCTGATGCGCTGGCGCCACGAACAGGGCCACGACCCCGGCTTTCTGCCCAGCGGGCAGGCGGGCGTGTGGCGCAGTCACACCGTGCTGGCGCTGGTGCGCCCGGACGGCAGCGGCTGGGTGGGCGGGGCCGGCGACGCCACGCAGACCTTTGTGGGCTGGGAAGCGCGCGCCAGCGGCGACCAGGTGACGGTGACCTGCACCCTGGAAGGGCCGGACGTGCCTGTGCTATGGGAAGAAACCTCAGATGTCACCGCTACCCTGGAGGCGCAGGCAGTCCGGCTGGGCCGCGCCATGCATGCCCGCACACCTGCGCCGCTGCGCGTGTGGTGCTCGTGGTACTCGTATTACCGCGCCGTGACGCTGGACGCCATGCTGGACAATGCCCGGCGGGCCCGCGACCTGGGCCTGCCCTTCGAGGTCTTTCAGCTGGACGACGGCTTTCAGGCCGACCTGGGCGACTGGACAGAGCCCAGCGCCCACTTTGGCGGCCACGCCCGCGACCTGCCTGGCCCGCTGGGCGACCTGGGGTTTACGCCGGGGCTGTGGCTGGCGCCTTTTCTGGCCGCGCCGTCCTCTCGCCTCTTTGCCGAGCACCCCGACTGGATGCTGCGCGGCGAGGACGGCCAGCCGCTGCCTGTCGGCCACAACTGGGGCGGGGCGTATTACGCCCTGGACACCACGCACCCCGAGGTGCTGGCCTGGCTGCGCGATCTGGCGGCCACGGTGCGCGGCTGGGGCTACACCTACCTCAAGCTGGACTTTCTGTATGGCGCGGCGCTGCCCGGCGTGCGTCACAACCCGCAGGTGGGCCGCGCCCAGGCGTACCGGCAGGGCCTGCAAGCCCTGCGCGACGGGGCCGGACAGGACGCCTTCCTGCTGGGCTGCGGGGCGCCGCTGGCCCAGAGCATCGGGCTGGTGGACGCCATGCGCACCGGGCCCGACGTGGCGCCCTTCTGGGATGAGGAGTCCCGGCGCGTGTGGCTGGGCGACGCCACCGGCCCCAGCGCCCGCAACGCCCTGCACACCGCCCTGTCGCGCTGGTATCAGCACCCCTGGTATCAGCCGGACCCTGACGTGGCCATCTGCCGCCGCGAACTGAGCCTGCTGAACCACGAGGAGCGGGAAGCGGTGGCCGGCATGCTGGACGTGATCGGAGGCCTGCGCGCCAGCAGCGACCCGATTGCCCTGCTGGACGACGAGGGCCTGGCCCTGCTGCGCCGCTGCCTCACCATCAGCACGCCGGACCGGCCAGCGGCCCTGACCCAGAGTTTTGGCGGGGCCGTGACCCATTTTTCGCGCGGCACTTTTAACCTAACAGACATGCGGCTCGGCGGCCTGGCCGCGCACAGCTACCGTAAAGGCCATCATGGCTGACCCCGCGCCGCCCACTGCCCTCTACGCCGCCGACTGTGTCAAGCCGGACGGCCGCCCCCTGACCCTGTACGGCCTGGCCCCGGTGCGCGTGCGGGGGGCCATCCCCAGCCCCAGCCCTGAGCCGGTCGACGCCCGCCCGGCCCTGCGCTGGCACCCGCTGCGCGGCGAGTGGGTCATGTACGCGGCGCACCGCATGGGCCGCACCTTCCTGCCGCCCCCCGAATACAACCCGCTGGCGCCCACCACGGACCCCCAGCACCCCACCGAGCTGCCGCAAGGTGACTACGACATCGCCGTCTTTGAAAACCGGTTTCCCAGCCTGACCCTGACGGCCCCCGAGCCGCCTGCTGGCCCGGCCGGCACCCGCGCCGGGGTAGGGGCCTGTGAGGTCGTGGTGTTCAGCCAAAGTGCTCAGGGCCGCCTGTGTGACCTCCGGGACGAACAGGTGACCCTGCTGCTGTCGGTGTGGGCAGACCGCACGGCACGCCTGGCGGCCACCGGCCAGATTCAGAGCGTGCTGGCCTTTGAAAACCGGGGGGTCGAGGTCGGGGTGACCCTGCACCACCCCCACGGCCAGATCTATGCCTACGACCATATTCCGCCCGTGCAGGCGCGGATGCTGGCCCAGACCGGCGCCTACCGCGCCCAGCACGGCCGGCCCTGGCTGGCCGATTTTGTGGCCGACGAGCGCCAGAGCGGCGAGCGGCTGGTGCGGGACGACGGCCTGGCCCTTAGTGTGGTGCCGCCCTTTGCGCGCTATTCCTATGAAACCTGGGTGCTGCCCGCCCGCCCGGTGGGGCTGCTGTCGGACCTGAGCGGCGCCGAGCGGGCCAGCCTGGCGCGGGTGCTCAAAGACGCCTTGCTGCGCCTGGACGGCCTGTTTGGCGTGCGCATGCCCTACCTGCTGACGGTACATCAGGCGCCGCTGGACGGTCCCCACCCCGAGTTCCCGCTGCACATCGAGCTGTATCCCTATCTGCGCGCCCCCGGTCGCATGAAATACCTGGCGGGCACCGAGCAGGGCGCGGGCGAGTTTGCCAACGACAAATTGCCCGAGGTCGCCGCCGCCGAACTGCGCGCGGTCAGCCCCAGCGCTGGAGAGGGCCTGTGATACGCATTTCGCCTCTTGTGTTAACAAAGAAGGTCGCCGTTTTGCCAACTCCACGCCCGGAACCTGTTGTTCTCCTTCTCGCTCCGTTCGGATTCAGTCGTTTGCCAATGGCTGAATCGGAGGCTGTATGAAAGCCTTTGCTGATGTTTTCCACCAGGCACCCGACGTGGTTGCCAGCGCGCCGGGCCGCGTGAACCTGCTGGGCGAGCACACCGATTACCAGGGCGGCTTCGTGCTGCCCACGGCCATTCCCCAGCAGGCCACCGTGGCCCTGGGGCGCAACGGCACTGACGAACACCGCGTTTACGCCGCCGACCTGGACGAGTGGGCGGCGTTCCCGGTCGCAGCAAACGCCCAGGCCCCGTTTGCGCGCTACGTGGCTGGGGCGCTGGCGCTGGGCGGCGCCTCGGGCGGCCTGAACGTGCACGTCACCTCGGACGTGCCGATGGGCGCGGGCCTGAGCAGCAGCGCGGCGCTGGAGGTGGCGGTGCTGCGGGCGCTGCGGCGCCTGGGGGACCTGAAGGCCAACGACGAGCACATTGCCCTGGTGGCCCAGCGCGCCGAACACGAGTTTGTGGGCGTGCAGTGCGGCATCATGGACCAGATGGCCAGCAGCGTGGCCGACACGCACACCCTGCTGCTGCTAGACACCCGCAGCCTGGAGCGCCAGCTGCGGCCCCTTCCGGCCGGCGCCGAGGTGCTGGTGCTGGACAGCGGCGTGCCCCGCACCCTGGCGGGCAGCGGCTACAACGAGCGCCGCGCCCAGGTCGAGGAAGCCGCCCGGCTTCTGGGCGTCCCCGAACTGCGGGACATTACAGAGGTGGAAGCGCTGACGGGTCTCCCCTCACCGCTTCTGGAACGGGCCAGACATGTCGTCACCGAGAACGCCCGCGTGCTGGCCGCACTGGAAGAAGGCGTGGACGCCGCCCGCTTCGGCACCCTGATGAACGCCAGCCACGCCAGCCTGCGGGATGACTACGCGGTGTCGCACCCACGGCTGGACGAACTGGTGAGACGGCTGCAGGCCCACCCGGCGGTGTACGGCGCCCGCCTGACCGGCGCGGGCTTTGGCGGGGCGGTGGTGGCGCTGGTGCAGGCGGGTCAGGCCACCGCCGTTGCCGCCGAGGTGCTGGCCGGGTACGGCCCGGAAGGCCGGCAAGTCGTTCCATAAGCTGGCTACAGCACAGAGGGCGGCCCTGAGAAAGATTCATCAGGGCCGCCCTCTGTCTACCGGTGTTCAGATTTCGCCGTCGTTGGTGTTGGTGTCGCGCTGGGGGTCTTTCTGGCGGTTGGGTTCCCCGTGCTGCACGCCGATATCGGGATTCCCGGGGCTGTCCTGCACCACGCCGCTGTCGTGATGGGGAATGTGGCGCAGGCTTTCGGCGTCACTGTGGTGTTCCTGCGGACGGTCGTTAGTTTCGTCGCTGCGGTGTCCAGTCATGGAGGCAGGGTAGGCAGGCGCGGGCGCAGGGACGTGTGCCCCGCGTCAAGAGGACTTGAGCAACACGCTGAACAGTTTCAAGGCATGCGGCTGAAAAGACCGACATACACGGCATTTTCCCCTTGCGTTGTGGGAGAGCTGGGGGCAGTGAAATAGGGCGGCGTGTCAAACATGCTTTCTCAAGCCTCCGCTTGTCACACATTGAAACCTGGGGCCGCGCCAGTAGTGAGGGCGCCGGTCCAGCAGATGCCAGGAATCACGCTCCAAGGTTGATGGCTGCTTGATACGCACTCCAGCCGCCTCCGAAAGATGTTTTGGCCGACTGAAAGCGGAGAGGGAGACAGATTTCCGGGAATCGGACTTCTAAAGCGCTCAAGGCGGGGAACCCCCAGCGCCATCCCAGGTCGTGCAGAAATAGACGGCATCCGCCCGAGTGATGGGTCAGGAGCTTAGGGGCGGCCCCTCGTTTGCTTTGATGCGTCAGCTCCGGCGACTCGGTCTGCGGCGAACCCGTGCTTCACAGGCCTGCCTGTCGCCAGGCTGAGGCTTGGTGGCTTCAGGCTGAGGGGCGGCTCCTCGCCTTTCTTGATCCAGTGACACAGGAGTCTTTGCTCTTGGTTACCAGAGCCTCAGGGACGGCCCTTCGCCTTTCTCGATTCGGCTTTACAGGCGTCTCTGCCCTTTGTGGAACCGCTACAATTCCTATACATGAAACGTCTTGCGACCCTTCTGACGGTCGCGCTGGCTGCCACGGCAGCGGCGCAAAACGCTTTGCCCGCCAACACCGCCCGCGTGCACTACCAGCGCACGGACGGCGCCTACGCAGGCTGGGGCCTGCATGTCTGGGAAGACACTGCGGCGCAGGTCAGCTGGGACAAACCGCTGGCCCAGACCGGCCGCGACGACTGGGGCGCCTACTACGACATTCCCCTGAAACCCGGCGCGCAGAAGGTGGGCTTTCTGGTGCATAAGGGCGACACCAAGGACCCCGGCGCCGACCTCTGGTTTGACCTGAGCAGGGGGCGCGAGCTATTTCTGAAATCGGGGAGCACCAACGTGGCCCACGCGAAGGGAGGAGCCCTGACCGTGGACGCCACCAAAGCGCCTGTGGCGCAGGCTGCACCTGCCACCACCCCGGCCCCCGCCGCGCCGGCGGCCAATGGAAGCACTCCCATTCCTCAGAACGTCCTGCGCGTGCGGTACGTTCGCCCCGACGGCAAATACGACGGCTGGGGGCTGCATGTCTGGGAGGACACCACGGCGGCGGTGGAATGGGCCAAGCCGCTGGCCCAGACCGGCGTGGACGCGGGCGGCGCCTATTGGGACGTCCCCCTGAAAGCCGGCGCCGCCAAGGTGGGCTTTATCGTGCATAAGGGCGACGACAAGGACCCCGGCGCGGACCTATTTGCTGACCTGAGTAAAGGGCGCGAAGTGACCGTGACCAGCGGCAAGGCTGACTTTGCCTACGGCGCCCCCGCCGCCCTGAGCGACCCACCCGTGCGCGCCGGGTTTGCCCGCATCAATTACTTCCGGCCCGACGGCCAATATGGCGGCTGGGGCCTGCACGTCTGGGAAGACACCACCGCCAGCGTGGAGTGGACCAAACCACTAGCCCAAACCGGCACCAACAGCTTTGGCGCCTACTGGGACGTGCCGATGAAGATCGACTGGAAAAAACTGAATTTCATCGTCCACAAGGGCGACGAGAAAGACCCCGGCCCCGACATGACGCTCAGCAGCGAGAAGGGCAATCAGGCCTGGGTCGTCAGCGGCAAGACTGAGGTGTATACCACGCGCCCCGACACCAGCGTGCGCCAGGTGGGCGACCTGATGAAGCAGCAGGCCGTGATGCTCTCGCAGGACCTGGTGGCTGTGAAGCCCGAACTGGTGCAGCCCGGCGCCTTTCTGACCCTGCACGCCGCGAAGGACGCCAGCCTGAAACTGACCGCCGCCGGCGTGGACGGTGGCGACAGCCTGACCCTGGAAGCGGTAGAGGGCGGCCTGACTGCCGCCCTGAAGGCCAAAGTGCCCTACCTCGCCAACTACGCCCTGCTGCGGGTGCGCCCCGAGGACCGCGCCCGCCTGCCCGAGGCGCTGCGCGGTCAGCTGGCCCTCTCCAGCGTGCTGCCCGACGGCACCGTGCTGGACGCCACCGGCGTTCAGACCGCCTGGGCACTGGACGACCTGTTCGCGTCTGCGGGCCCACTGGGCGTGACCTGGCAGGGCAACGTGCCCACCGTGCGGCTGTGGGCCCCCACGGCGCAGGACGTGAAGCTGCACCTGAGCGCGACCGGCGCGAGCACCGAAACCACTGTACCCATGACCCGCGACGCGCAGGGCGTGTGGACCGCCAAGGGTGCAGCCGGCTGGAAGGGGGGCAGTTACCGCTTTGAGGTCAAGGTCTTTGCGCCCAGCACCGGCAAGATAGAAACCAACCTCGTCACTGACCCCTATTCCGTGGCCCTCACGCGGAACAGCACCCGCAGCGTCCTGCTGGACCTGAACGACGCCGCCCAGAAGCCTCAGGGCTGGGACGCCCTGAAAAAACCCGCGCTGCGCAGTGCGGCCGACCTCAGCTTCTACGAACTGCACCTGCGCGACTTCAGTGCCGCCGACACCAGCGTGCCTGCCGCCCAGCGCGGCACCTACCTGGCCTTCACACAAGCTGCCAGCAGCGGTATGACGCACCTGAAGGCTCTGGCCGACGCGGGCCTGAAAGCTGTTCACCTGCTGCCCACCTTTGACATCGCCACCATCAACGAGGACAAGGGGCAGTGGAAGACGCCCGGCGACCTGAGCCGGTTTGCGCCGAACAGTGATGAGCAACAAAAGGCTGTTGCGGCCGTCAGAGACGCTGACCCCTACAACTGGGGCTACGACCCCTACCACTACATGGTCCCCGAAGGCAGCTACGCCGTGAACCCGGACCAGCGCACCCTGGAATACCGCCGCATGGTGGCCGCCCTGAACGGCGCCGGGCTGCGGGTGGTGCAGGACGTGGTGTTTAACCACACGGCCGCCAGCGGGCAGGCCGAGCGCTCGGTGCTGGATAAGATCGTGCCCGGCTATTACCACCGCCTGAATGTCAACGGCGGCGTAGAGAACTCCACATGCTGCGCCAACACCGCCACTGAACACGCCATGATGCGCAAACTCATGGTGGACACGCTGGTCCTGATGGCCCGCGCCTACAAGGTGGACGGTTTCCGCTTTGACCTGATGGGCCACCACCTCGTGAGCGACCTGCAGGCGGCGCGCGCGGCCCTGGACGCCCTGACCGTGCAAAAAGACGGCGTAGACGGCAAGGCCATTTACCTCTACGGCGAGGGCTGGGACTTTGGCGAGGTGGCCGCCGGGGCGCGCGGCAAGAACGCCACGCAGCTGAACCTGTTCGGGCAGGGCGTCGGCACCTTCAATGACCGCCTGCGCGACGCGGTGCGCGGCGGCAATCCCTTTGGGGGCCTTCAGGAGCAGGGCTTTGCCACGGGCGCCTTCGTGTTGCCCAACGGCCTACCGGGCGGCGCCGACCAGGCCAAAGCCCTGGCCCTGGCCGACCTGGTGCGCCTGGGTCTGACGGGCAACCTGCGCGACTACCGCCTGACGAACGCGGCGGGCCAGGTCGTCACCGGGGCGGGCCTGAAGTACGGCGACGCCCCCGCCGGCTACGCGGCCAGCCCGCGCGAGGCCATCACCTACGTCAGCGCCCACGACAACCAGACGCTGTACGACGCGGTGCTGCTGAAAGCCCCGGCGAATGCCACCCCGGCCCAGCGCACCCGCATGCAGAATCTGGCCAACAGCGTGGTGCTGCTGGGCCAGGGCCTGCCGTTTTCCTATGCCGGCGACGAGATTCTGCGTTCCAAGAGCTTTGACACCGACAGCTACAACTCGGGCGACTGGTTCAACACCCTGGACTTCACCCGCGCCTCGAACGGCTTTGGCAAGGGCCTGCCGCCCGCCGAAAAGAATGCAGCGAACTGGGACCTGTACCGCCCGCTGCTGGGCAACGCGGCCCTAAAACCGGGCGCCGCCGAGATCGGACGCGCCTTTGATCACTACCGCGAGATGCTGCGCGTGCGCTACTCCAGCACCCTGTTCCGCATGGACACGGCGGCGCAGGTGGGGCAGGGCCTGAGCTTCCTGAACGTGGGGCCGAGCCAGACGCCCGGCGTGATCGTTATGAAACTCAGCGGGGCCGTGAATGCCACCAACCCGTACCGCACTGTCGTCGTGGTCTTCAATACCAGCGGCCAGAGCGTGACCCTGAAAGACGCCGCGCTCTCGGGCCTGAACCTGAGCCTGCATCCGGTGTTGGCGGCCAGCACCGACGCGACGGTCAAAACCAGCAAGGCCAGCGGCAATAGCGTGACGGTGCCGGCCCTCACCACGGCGGTGTTCGTCGGGAAGTAAGGACATCCAGAGGAGTGGGGGCCTGGCTCATCTGACCGCTGACTCCCGCCCCTCTGAGCGCAGCTCCCGTACAAGGAGCCCAGATGCGCAAGCTGATTGTCACCGAGTTTCTGACCCTCGACGGCGTGATGGAAGAGCCGACGCCCTGGCAAACCGGCTTTTCCAGCCCGGCCATTGGTCAGTTCAAACGCGACGAACTCTTTGACGCGGGCGTCTTGCTGCTGGGCCGCGTGACCTACGAGGGCTTCGCCACTTACTGGCCAGCGGCGGCGGAGACCGGGGCGTTTGGCGACCGCATGAACCGCCTGCCCAAGTTTGTCGCCACAACCACCCTGGCCTCCCTGGAGTGGAATGCCACCGCGTTAACTGGAGACGTGGTCAGCGCCGTGAAGAGGCTGAAGCGTCAGGTCGGCGCCGACCTCCTGACCTACGGCAGCGCCGACCTCGTTCAGACCCTCCTGCGGCACGGGCTGGTGGACGAACTTCGCCTGATGGTCTATCCGTTGGTGCTGGGCAAGGGCAAGCGCCTGTTCTCACCGCTGCAACTCCGCGACTCCAGGCCGCTCGGCGCAGGCGTAATGCTCCTGGTGTACGAACCGCTGCGCGACTAAAGGAAAGGCCAGACGTGAACCCTATGGCCCTGGCTGGAGTTGGTCATGACAGCCGCCCAATTCCTTCATTTACTCAGCATCGCCCCGTTCTTTTCTCCTGCGCACTCTCCATCCCTCAATCGGCCACTTCGCCGAGCGACCCTTTTGACCCACCGGACCTCCCGCCCCGGCCACCCACGCCGGGGCGAGCTTTCTTTTATGCTGCCAGCCATGATCCACTCTCCCATGCCCGTGATTCTGGACGGCGACCCTGGCCTGGACGACGCCGTGGCCTGGCTGCTGGCGCTGGCCAGTCCCGAAGACCTGACCGTGCTGGGCGTGACCACTGTGCACGGCAATGTGGCCCTGCCGCTGACCACCCGCAACGCTGGGGTGACGCTGGCCCTGGCCGGTGAGGCGGGGCAGAAGGTGCCCGTCTACGCTGGCGCCGACCGCCCCCTGGTGCGCCCACCACTGAGCGCCGCAGCGGTTCACGGCGACACCGGCCTCCCCGCCAAGCACCTGCCTGAGCCGGGGCGTGACCCCGAAGCGGAACATGCCGCCCTGTTCATCATCCGCACGGTACGCGAGCGGCCCGGCAAGGTCACCCTTATTCCCACCGGCCCCCTGACCAATGTAGCCCTGGCGCTGCGCCTGGCCCCGGACATCGCGCCCCTTCTCCGTGAAATCGTGTGGATGGGCGGAGGCACCGCGCAGGGCAACCGCACCCCCGCCGCGGAATTCAATGCCCTGGCCGACCCCCACGCCGCGCAGATCGTCTTTGAAGCGGGCGTGCCTCTGAAGATGGTGGGCCTGAACGTGACCATGCAGTGCATCGCCACCCCAGAGCGGGTGGCGGCCCTGCGCGCCCTGGGCAACCAGGCCGGGGCCGTGTGCGCCGAGCTGCTGACCTTTTACGCGGCGGTGTACCGGCGCCGCTACGGCCTCAGCGGCGGCGCCCTCCACGACCCGCTGGCAGTCGCCGCCGCTTTGCGCCCTGACCTGCTGACCTGGCGTCCCATGAACGTGCAGGTCGAGACCGAAGAGGGCCTGAACCTGGGCCGCACCGTCTGCGACCTGTACGGCGTGACCGGCCAGCCCGCCAATGCCCAGGTGGCGGTGGGCGTGCGGGATGACGAGTTTTTCGAGCTGTTGCTGGAGCGCATCGGGCGGCTGCCCTAAGCAGAGGGCAGTGCGCGGTGGGCCGTTGTTGCCGCGCACCGCTGCCCGCTACCCAATCTCCACCTCTTCCCCACCCGGCAGCCGGTACGCCCGCAGGGTCCCCCCCGCCACATCGGCAATCAGGTAGGGCACGGGATAGGCGGCCAGCGCTTGGTCACTCAGGCTGGGCCGCGCCGGGCCGCGCGGATGGCTGTGATAGAGCCCCACGAGTTCCAGGCCCTCGGCGTCCATGGCGCGCAGCGCACGCAGCAGGTGACCGGGATCGGCCAGATACGCCCGCTCGGGCTGCGGGTCAATGTTGGGCAGCGGGTAGAGGGTGCGGGCTTCCCAGCCTCCGTGGAGGCGCACGCCGCCCAGGGCGCCCACGCACTCGCGCGGGGCTTCCTGCCGGGCGTGGCGCCACAGCTCGCGGTACAGGGCTGGGGGCAGCAGGAGGCTCACGCCGGCATTCTAGGTCAGTCAGGGGCCGGGAACGCCGTGCTGGCGGGCAATTGCGCGCCCCGCTTTGGGGTACACTGCCCGCTATGGCGAAGGCTCGTTCAAAAAGGGCCGCTCCGGTCAGTCGGTTCGATGGAGAGGCGCTGGGCCTGGTGCTGTTTGCGCTGGGCATTTTTCTGGGTGTCACGGTGTATCTGCCGCAGGACGAAGCGGCGTCCGCGCAGTTTATGGGGCAGGCGCGCGGGCTGCTGCTCACCTTTCTGGGCTGGGCCGCGTGGCTGCTGCCCACTGTGCCCGTGGCTTACGGCACCCTGATCTTCCTGGGCCGCGACCTGGGCAACCTGACCCGCCGGGTGCTGGGCGGCGCTGTCGTGGTGGCTTCTTTACTGGCGCTACACGAGGTCTTTGCGCCCGGGCAGGCCGGCGCGCTGGCCGCGCAGGTCATGGCGCCTCTGTACCGGGCGGTCAATCTGCTGTCAGTGCTGCTGCCTCTCGTGACCCTGACGCTCGGCGCCGAGATCATGCTGCGGCTGGCCCCGCTGACGCTGCTCAAGGGATTTTTCCGCTGGGCTAGTGTGCTGCTGGGGGGCGGCGCGGCGCAGGTACAGGGCGTTATCGAGGCGAGGCAGGACGGCCGCGAATCGGCGCGCGCCCGCACCGGCGCGCGGCAGGGGCTGGCGGCCCTCACCCGCGAACTGGAGGGCCTGCGCCGCCTCTACCCCGAAGCCCGGCCTCTGCGTGATCTTCAGGCAGAGGTCAGGGACGCCCAGCGCGAGGTGCGCGCCCTGGACGAGGCGGGGCTGAAGAACATGGACCGCACCCTGACCGGCTGGCAGGAGGTGCTGACCACCTTTGTCGGTGACGCGGCGCGCGACCTGCGTGACCTGGTGGCCGCCGAGGCGCCCGAGGCGGGCGCGCAGGCCGAGGCGACTGCCAACGAACTGCGCGCCGGGCGGCATGACCTGAGCGCCGAGCTGCCCAGCACCCTGGCCTGCGGCGCCCTGGAACGCTACCGCCGCGCGCTGGTGGCTGACATCCAGCGCCTGGCTGTGCGCGCAGGCCGCCTCGAACGCGACCGCAAGGCCGCCGAAAAAGGTCTGGCCAGGGCCGACGCGGCGGGCCTGGCCCGCGAATGGCCAGCCCACCGCACCCGCACCGAGGACTGGACGGCCCTGAGTCACGAGTTCACGGCATGGCGGGGCCGCGCCGCTGCGTATGTCGGCTGGCCTGATCTGGTGGCGGCCTTTGACCGCGCCCCCACCGAGGTTGCCGCCCAGCTGGAAGGTGCCCTGGACAAGGACCCCGAGGGCACCTTGCTTGACCCCGCCGGCTGGCGCGCCGTTCTGGCCCAGGCCCAGGAGGACGCCCGCCGGCGGGTGGACGCCATGGGGATGCCAGCGGCGCTGCCCACACTGGATTTCGACTTCACCGGGTTTGAAGCGGGCAGCGTAGAGGCAGCGGGCGCCGCGCCCCTCTGGTCTCCGCCGGGCCGAACTGCCGCGCCAGAGCTAGAGGAGGCGCCCAGCTTTAGTGCGCTGGCCCCCGACCCGCTGCCAGCGGTCAGCCCCCCACCGCACGCGGCGACGGTCACCCTTCCCCCACCGGTCACCCGTCCTGTGCCCACCCCGGCCCCCCAGGCCCAGCCCGACCCCCTCCTGAACGGTCTGGACCCTTTTGGCGACTGGGACGACGACGACCTGCCGTTCGGGCCACCGACCAGCGCTCCGCCAGCCAGCTCTACGCCCCCGGCCGCCAGCACCCCCTGGGAAAGCCCGGCCCCCGAGAAGGTCGCCGCGCCCCGGCCCACCACCCAGTTGCCCCTCTTTACCGGCGAAGCCAATGCGCCGCGCCCCGTTCAAGGTGCCCTTCCCCTGGCCCGGCCGGACGAGGCCCTGCTGGACCCTCTGCCGGCGGCGGCACTCAACCTGGCGGCGCTGGAAGTCTCTGCCCGGCAGCGGGCTGGCCTAATTGACGAGACCTTGCGGCACTTCAATCTTCAGGCGCGCGTGGTGGACTACGCCCGAGGGCCCACTGTCACCCGCTACGAAATCGAGCCGGCCCCCGGCGAGAAAATCAGCCGCATTGCAGGCCTGAGCAACGACCTGGCTCGCGCCTTGGCCGTCGGCGGCGTGCGCGTGGAGGCTCCGGTGCCCGGCAAAAGCGTGATTGGCCTGGAGGTGCCCAACGCCGAGCGCGAACCCGTGACCTTTCACCAGGCGGCGGCGGCCCCCAGTTTCAAGAGCACCCGCGCCAAGCTGCCCATCATCCTGGGCAAGAGCATTGACGGCGAACTGATGGTGGGCGACCTGGCCAAGATGCCGCACCTGCTGGTGGCGGGCAGTACCGGCTCGGGCAAGTCGGTGTGTGTCAACACCCTGATTACGTCACTGCTGTTCAAGTACCTGCCCACCGAGCTGCGCTTCCTGATGATTGACCCCAAGATGGTGGAGCTCACGCCCTACGACGGTATTCCCCATCTGGTGCGCGGCGTGGTTACCAACCCCGTGGACGCGGCGGGCGTGCTGCTGGGCGCTGTGGCCCACATGGAGCGCCGCTACAAGATGATGTCGCAGGTGGGCGCCAAGAACCTGGAGCAGTTCAACGCCAAGATGCGCCAGGTGGGCGAACCCGAGCTCCCGCATCTGGTCATCATCATCGACGAGCTGGCCGACCTGATGATCACCAGCCCTAAAGAGGTGGAAAGCGCCATCATGCGCCTGGCCCAGATGGCGCGCGCCACCGGCATGCACCTGGTCCTGGCGACCCAGCGCCCCAGCGTGGATATCCTGACCAGCTTAATTAAAGTCAACGTGCCGGCGCGCATCGCCTTTGCGGTGAGCAGCAGCCACGACAGCCGCACCATTCTGGACGCCCTGGGCGCCGAGCGCCTGACCGGTATGGGCGACATGCTGTTTTACCAGCCGGGCCTCATCAAGCCGGTGCGCCTGCAGGGGCCTTACATCAGTGAGGTGGAGTCCGCGCGCATTGCCGACGAGTTGCGCCGTCAGGTCTTCGAAGACGCCTTTGTCGAGGCCTACGGCTCCGACTTTGAAGGCGGCGTGGAAGCCAGTGGGCCCAGCACCGGCGGCAGCAACATGGACTTTTCCGACCCCCTACTGCGTCAGGCCGCCCAGATTTGCATTGAAGAGGGCCAGGGCAGCGTCAGCCGCCTGCAACGCCGCCTGTCGGTGGGGCATGCCCGCGCCGGTAAGCTCATGGACCTGCTGGAAGCCATGAAAATTGTCAGCAAGCATCAGGGCAGCAAGCCGCGTGACGTTCTGATTAGCGAGGCCGAGTTACCCGAATATTTCGGCCGCTGAACGAAGGGGCACGTACAAATCTCAACAAAACCTTTAGGTCATTAGCCCTCTATGAGAGGCGGCATAACAGGGCCGCCTTTTTCATTTATGTCCCTTGTTTGAAAGCTTCCTAAAGTTGCTTTTGGGGGCGACTTGGTGAACATTAGGGGCCGGATTAGCAGTTCAAATTTCCCCCCGAGGTGAACTCCATGAAGAAGCAAACCAGCTTTATTACGCTTGGCCTGATGCTTGTCACGCCCGCCCTTGCCGGTGGCGCTGGCGCGCCTGTGGCCCAGCCTGCCGCCGCGCCCTGCAAGACCATCGCTCAGATTGTCATGAGCGACCCCAACTTCAGCACCCTGGCCACGGCGGTCGAAGCCGCTGGCCTGAGCCAGACGCTGAGGGGCGGCCAGTACACGGTCTTTGCCCCCACCAACGCCGCTTTTGCCAAGCTGCCCAGCGACACGCTGGCGATGGCCCTGAACGACGCCGCCATGCTGCGCAGCATCCTGCTGTACCACGTGGTGCCCGGCAAAGTCACGGCCAAGCAAGTGATGGGCATGTCCTCGGGCCGCACCCTGCAGGGCTCCAGCTTCCTGGTCAGCATGATGGGCAACAAGGTTATGATTGACAACGCCACCGTGACCCGCGCCGATGTGGCTGCCTGTAACGGTGTGGTGCACGTTATTGACACCGTCCTGATGCCCGCGATGGACATGGCTACTGCTCCGGCGCCTGCTCCCGCGCCGGCACCGGCACCGGCCGCCACGACCCCAGCACCAGCCCCCGCGCCAGCTGCCACAGTCACCACCCCAGCGCCCAGCACCGCCCCGGCCGCCACCGACATCACCCGCATTCCGGCCCTGCCTGTGACCGGCGCGACGGTGACCACGACCACCACGACGACCACCGATACGGCCACGACGACCGACACGGCCGCTACGACCGAGACCACCACGGACACCACAGCCACGACCGACACCACAGCGACGGTGGTGGACGGCAACACGCTGTACGACGCGATTTCGACGGACGAGCGCTTTAGCACCCTGCGCGATCTGCTCAGCGATGCCGAACTGACCGACGTACTCATCAACAACGAGTACACCGTCTTTGCACCGACCAACGAGGCCTTCGAGGCCGTGGACGCCGACACCCTGGCCCTGATTGCCAGCGACCCCGCAACCCTGAAAGCCGTCTTGCTGTACCACGTGGTCAGCGGCCGCCTGACCGGCGAGCAGCTGGAGCAGGGCGGACAGTTGCGCAGCGAGCAGGGCGCCAGCCTCGACCTGCGCCTGGACGGCAGCTCGCAGATGGTGAACACCGGGATGGTCACGGCCAGCCCCCTGGAAGCCAGCAACGGCTTTATCTACCCCATCAATGTGGTGCTGCTGCCCCCCGACCTGGTGCTGCCGCAGGCGCCTACTGGTGAAACGACCGTAGACACCACGACCACCACGGACACGGCCGCCACCACGACGACGACCACCACGACCACGGCAACCACGACGACCACCACCGTGGCCCCCCTGAGCCTGGCCTCGGCGCAGTCGGGCAACAACCTGACCGAAGTGCTGTCGCAGCCCCAGTTCAGCACCCTGCTGAGCCTGCTGCAGCGCGCCAACCTGGTCACCAGCCTGACCGCCAGCGACGTGACCGTCTTCGCCCCCACCAACGACGCCTTTGCCAAGGTGCCCCAGGCGACCCTGGACGCCCTGCTGGCCGACCCCGCCAAGCTGACGCAAGTGCTTCAATTCCATGTGGTCACGGGCCGCGTGGTGGATGACGCCCTGAATGTGCTCCAGCTGCGCTCGGTGGAAGGCAGCAGCCTGGACCTGATGATAGAAGGCGGCAACGTGCGCGTGGGCGTCCGCAGCGGCGACACCGTGACCGGCGGTCTGGTCAGCACCCGCGCCGACGCAGGCAACAGCGTGGTCTACCCCATCGACACGGTTCTGCTGCCCCCGACCCTCCGCTAAACCCTCACTGGTCCTGCGGCCCTGCCCTTCAAGGCGGGGCCGTTTTTGTGGTTCTGTCACTCAGAAACTGCGCCCAACTGGCGGGAGTCCGGGGCGTCCCTGTTTCTTCTGTCCACAGCCAGTAGGGCGTGTAGAGGCTGCGGGCTGTCCGCACCTCCTCGCGGAAAATCTCGGCGCTGAGCCCGGTGCGCAGCAGGCCAGAGGTGTCAAAGCGGCGCAGCACCCTGGCGCGGTCGTAGGACACCGCCCGGAACTGAGGCACCCAGCCTCCCGCCGTGGCCGTCAGCAGCAGGTACTGGGCGCGTGGGTCGCCATTGGCCGGGGCCCCTACTGCACCGGTATTCAGCACCAGCGTCTCTGCCACCACTGTGTGAACCGGCCGGTGAATATGTGAGCCTACCAGCACGTCGTAAGGGCCGCCGGCCGCATCCCGACTGAGGGCACGCACCCGTTCCGGCGCAGTGTGCTCGCTCAGGCTTTCGCGGTAGTGGTCGGCGGTGCCGTGGGCCACCAGCACCCGCCCGGCCCCTGGTTCGTCCAGCGTCAGGGTCATGGGCCAGATGGCTGGGATGTCCAGCAGGCCAGCCTGGGCCAGTTGCTGGGCACTCCAGTCGGTGGCTCCCCAGAAGGGGTCAGACAACCACTCAGCCGGTAGCGCTGTGCTGCGCGCCTGCCACAGGCGCAGCAGGTCGTCGTGATTGCCCAGCGTGAACTGCACATCCGGGCGCGCCAGCAGGGTCTGCATCACCTGCACCGAGTCGGGGCCACGGTTGACCACATCGCCGTTGACCAGCAGCCGCTCGGCGCCCTGCGCTGAGGCATCGGCCAGCACGGCCTTCAGGGCATCGGCATTGCCGTGAATATCCGCCAGAACCGCCACCCTCATCCGGGCCGCATTGTAGGGCAAGGCTATTGGTAGACTCAGGGGCAGATTCAGGGAGGTGTGACAGCGGCTGCCACTTCCATTGAGGGGTCAAAACCTCTCCCTCAATTCCACCGCTGCCACTGTCCCTTCCAGCGACTCATTCCGTTCGCCTAGAGTGGTGGAGGGTTCTGCTGTGATTTCTCTAACGAGCCGTAGGAGCGACGATAGACAGTTCTAGAGGTTCAAACCTCGACCCACAGAAGGCTCACTCAACCAGTCAAAGAGGCAGGGCACCCGCGACTCTCACCGCCGGTGCCCCGCCTTACCCCCAACCGCTCCCTGCGTCAATTGCGGAAAATGACTTCCTCGCGGCCAAAGGACCGCAGAGCCACGCCGGACAGTAGAGCGGCGCCCACTACGTTGGCTGCTATAGCCAGCAGGACATGCAGAGATTGAGGGGCGCCGCGCACCATCTCCAGAATGGCCACCTGACCGCCAATGACCGGAATGGCGTACACCCCCAGCCCCACCTGCAAAAAATCGGCAAATTGCAGGAGGATGGCCGGCAGCACCAGCAGCAGGGTGATGGGCGCTGCGTAGGTCTGGGCCTCCTTGAATGAGCGGGCGTAGATGCCCAGCGCCATCAGCAGAGCACTGACCACCAGGGCCGCACTGGCAGCCACCCCCAGCAGCGCCAGCACGCTGCCCAGGCTCAGGCTCAGCTGCCCGCCCAGCGCCTGCACCATCGGCACCACGCTGTCCGGCTGCCCACTCAGCCAGGCGCGCATGGCCAAGCTACTGACCAGGAAGCCCACCACGCTAAACGCCGCACTGGTCAGGGCTGTGAGGGTCGTGGCCAGCAACTTCCCAGCGACCACCTCGGCGCGGCGCACAGGCGAGACCAGCAGACTTTCCAGAGTGCCGCGCTCCTTTTCCCCGGCGGTGGCGTCCAGGGCAGTAGCCATCGCCCCAGACAGAATGAACTGCACCATCAGCATGGGAATCAGGAAGGCCAGCTGGCCGCTGCGCTGCTCCTGCGTGGTGCTGGCGTCCACCGGTTTCAGGGTGATGGGGGCCAGAGCGGTCTCGTCCAGCCCCAGCGTCCCCAGGCGCTCGACGGCCAGCGTGCGGTTGTAACCTTCCACCACGTCGGACACCTTGCTGTAAGCGCCGGCCTGGGCACGCAGGTTCCCCAGCTTGGCATACAGTTCCAGGGTGCCGGTGCCGTCGCCCGCCCGCTGGGGCAGCGGCCCATCGGCGCGCACGGCGGCGTCCACCGTGCCGTCCTGCACGGCTTTCAGAGCGTCAGACACGGTCTGCAACTTCACGCCAGCCCGCACCACCACGCCCCCTGGCAGCGTCTCGTCCCGCTCCAGGGCCGCGCGCAACGCCGCTGGCAAAGGCCCACTCACCCCGACAGTCTGCCGCTCTTGCTGCTGCCCGCCCAGCAAGCTGCCCATCAGGAGGGGCAGGCCCAGCGTCAGCAGCGGAATAAGCAGCAGGGGCATAAAGATGGTGGCATTCAGGGTGCGGCGGTCGCGCAGAGTCGCCAGCAGGTCGCGGGCTGCCACTTGCCACACGAGCGCCGGGCGGAGCCCCTTCCCCGAGGCTGCCTTAGCGCGCACGGCTCACCTCTGGCCGCACCAGCGCAAAGAAGGCGCGCTCCAGGCTGCGTTCGCCCGTCGCCGCCAGAATGTCTGCCTGTCGGCCCACGGTCACCAGGGCGCCCTCATGCAGAATGGCCACGCGGTCACAGACCTCCTCAACCTCACTCATGACGTGGGTGGAATACACCGTCAGTCGCCCCGGCGCACGGGTGGCCTGCACGAAGTCCAGCAGGGTGCGCCGCGCAAAGATATCCAGGCCACTGGCCGCCTCGTCCAGCACCAGCACGGGCGGGTCATGGAGCACAGCGCGGGCAATGACCACCTTCTGCTTCATGCCGGTGGAGTAGTCCCCGGCGCGGGTGTCCAGCGTGCGGCCCAGTTCCAGCCGGTCATCCAATTCGGCGATGCGCGCGTCGGCCTGGGCACGGCTCAGGCCGTACAGCACGGCAAACGAGCGCAGCACCTCGCGCCCGGTGAGGCGCGCAGGGAGGCCCATGCCGCCGTTCACCACGCCAACCGAGCGCCTGACCGCTTCGGGGTCCGCCTGAATATCGTGGCCGGCCAGCGTCACGGCGCCGCTGTCGGGCCGCAGCAGGGTGGCCAGGATTCGCAACAGCGTGGTTTTGCCAGCCCCGTTGGGGCCCAGCAGCCCAAAGACCTCGCCGCCCTGCGCCTGCAGAGAGACGCCGCGCAGCGCCTTGAATGTGCCGTAGCTTTTGGTAACGGTCTGAATATTGAGCATGGGCCTCCTGGCAAGGCAGTGGTGTGCCGTGTCAAGAGGCTACGGGATGCGAACCGTGAAAGTTGCACCGTTGGTTGAGGACCGTGCAACGCGATTCCAAACCATCTTTTAGATGAGAACGGTGTGAGCCCGCTGACGCCGTCTAGAAGTCTCTCAGTGCCTCGTTCCGCTTCATAGGACGGCCTTGAAAAGCAAGTCCCCCGCGCCTCATGCAAGATGAGAGAAAATCTGTAACAATAGGAAAGTTGCGCTGCCAGGCGCATCCCGCTGGCTTTCGTTGGACGCCGTCCATTTTTTCCAGTTTCATTGGTTCTCTGCTCTGAAGTCCTCCCTGGGCTCTGGGCCGAAACGACTTCATCACCCCGCGCTTTTTCTGCGCGCCCTCTGCGGGGGCGCAGCACATCCGGAGGCTGTTCATGTTTAACCCCCCTACCCTGGAAGACCTGCAAGAAACCCGCCGCGCCAACGAGAAGCTGGTGCTGCGCGCCCTGGAAAGTAAACCCGAATGGGTTGAGACCGAACTGGCCAAGACCACCAGTCTGGCCCTGTCGCACCTGCGCGCCGCGCTGGCCAGCCTGCTCGACCAGGGCCGCGTGCGCCGTCTCCCCGGCACCGGCACCCGCGCGGTCTACGGCCTAGCTGACCCTGGCCTGGCCGACGTGCCGGCCACGCCCCTGACGAACGACGCCAAGAAGGTGCGCGATTACCTGGAAGGCCGCGCCGACAGCGCCCTGTACATGAGCGATCAGCTGCGCATGACCCGTGAAGACGTGATGGCGGCCCTGAGCCTGCTGAACGCCCACGGCATGATCACCTGCACCTTTGTGGGCAGCCTGGTGATCTTCCGCCTGAAAGAAACGCAGGCGCTGGGTCAGGAAGGCGCAGCCCCCGAGAAGGTCGCCACTGGCCGCAAGAAGAACGTCGCTTAAGCTGCCTGTCTGCTGACCCCTGCTCCGGCGGGGGTTTTTTGTTGGCTGGGATGAGCACGGTTCTAACCGGTCTTCTTATGGCACGTTGCGGAGTTGCTCAGTTGCTGCAGTGGCCGCTGCTGACAGAACCTGATGTCTGGAATACCTCTATGAGCCAGCTCACGGCCACGCCTACCTGCTTCCTGCCCGAACATCCTTCGTCTGGGTCAACGGTAGATCTGAAGACACTTTCAGCTCAAGTAAGCTGAGACTCAGCCCGCTCACGCCTCTCTCTACTGGCTGACCGGCACCTGACGGGCGACTGAGAAACCGTCTGGTATTCTGCGGGGCATGAAGCTTGTGCTGGCTGTGATTCAGGATGCCGACGCCACCGCGCTGGTGCGTGTGCTGTCGCAAAACGCCTTTGAGGTCACGAAACTGGCCAGCACCGGCGGCTTTCTGCGGGAAGGCAACACCACCCTGATGATTGGCGTGGACGACGCGCGCCTGGACGAACTCAAGCGGCATGTGCAGCGGACCTGCCGCACCCGCACCCGTCTGGTGGCCCCCAGCGTGCCGATGGGTGAGCAGAACGAAGGCTTGGTTAATGACCCGGTCGAGGTGCCGGTGGGCGGCGCCGTGATGTTCGTGATGGGCGTGCAGGAATTTGTAAAGGTGTAAGCTACTGGGCGTGCCGGGCCGCCTTCTGTCGTGGGGCGGCCCTCTTCTTTGGTCCAGATCTTGTACTCAGACACCCGGTTTGACCGGGGAAGATACAAGATGTAGACTCTCGTCACAGTTGCCAGGTGGCAACACTCCGCAGGAACTCGAGGGAAGTCCGGTCACGCCCCCAGCTGGGGTCTTCAGTCCGGCACGGTCGCGCCACGGTTTCAGTCCGAACGCTCGCCTCGCGGAGACCTCGCCCTCTTTACCGGCCCCCGCGTCAGGGGCACAAGGCGGTCCCTGCTCTGAACAGTCCATCACACACTGGTCTTCCCTGCCCTCTGTTCTGAGGCGCCCTGTGTCCCTTTACGTTCGGCCCTGCGTCACAGGGGCCGCGTCCCTGCCCTGTGCCGTACGAGGTCGTTCTGTCTACTCTGGCTTCCCTCTCCCGCCCCTTTACGGGCGAAACCCGCGTTACCCACGTCGTTTTTCCCGGCGATACCAACCACCACGGCACCCTGTTTGGCGGAGAAGCCCTGGCCCTGATGGACTCGGCAGCGTTTATCGCCGCCACCCGTTACTGCCGGCGTAAGGTGGTCACCCGTCACCTGGACGCTATGGAGTTTCGCCACGCCATTCCGCAGGGGTCGCTGGTGGAACTGGTGGCGCAGGTCACGCGCACGGGGCGCACCAGTATGACTGTGCTGGTCAACCTGTTCCGGGAAGACATGTACAGCGAGGGACGTGAACTGGCCTGCACCGGCACTTTTACGCTGGTAGCCCTGGACGACGCCGGGCAGCCGGTGGCCGTACCACCCCTGACCACTCAGGAGGCCGCCCATGCAGCTGGTCGTTGATTCGCTGACGGGCAACGTGCGCCGCTTCGCGCAGGCCGTGGCGCAGGCGGCCGGCGGCCTGACTGTGCAGGGGGTGCAGGAGGCCAGGCCGCAGGAGCCCTATCTGCTGCTGACCTACACCTTCGGACAGGGAGAGGTGCCCGCCAGCACACAGGCGTTTCTGCGACGCCACAGCAGTGGCCTGTGCGGCGTGGTCTCCAGCGGCAGTTACCACTGGGGCGCCAATTTTGCCCGGGCCGGCGCCCTGATCGCCGCCGAATATCGAGTACCGCTGGTCGCCCAGATCAACAAGAGCGGCACTGCCGCCGACCGCGAGCAGGTGCTGACCTGGCTGCGCGCCGCTGCGGCGCCCCTCCCCCACCCCCAAAGGACACCCACATGGACCCCTGGATTGAACTGAACAACCGCGTGCTGTCCGGCACGGCCGCCGACACCAGCCACGACCAGGCGGCCCTGAGCGCCTACCTGGAACAAAAGGTCGGCCCCAACACCCTGACCTTTCCCAGCCTGGCCGCCAAGATTGAGGCCCTGATCACGCGGGGCGTGTGGGACCCAGAAGTTTTTGCGCGTTACACGCCGGCCGAGGTGGAAGCGGTTTTTACCCGCGCCGAGAGCCTGAACTTCCGCTTCCGGTCTTTTATGGGCGCTTACAAGTTCTACTCTGAGTACGCCACCATGACGCCCGACCGAAAGGCCTGGCTGGAGCGCTACGAGGACCGCCTGAGTGTGACCGCCCTGGCCCGCAGTGAAACTGCCCAGGACGCCCTGGAACTGGTGGAGCATCTGGTGCGCCAGACCTTTACGCCTGCTACACCCACCCTGATGAATTCGGGCAAGGCGAACACGGGACGCCTGGTGAGCTGCTTTTTGCTGCAGGACTGCACCGACAATCTGGACTCGATTACCAAGACGCTCTCCTTTGTGGCCGAGCTGAGCAAGGGCGGCGGCGGCATTGGCGTGGAAGTCAGCAACCTGCGGGCGCGCGGCGAGTCGCTGCGCGGTATTCAGAACGTGACCAAGGGCGTGATGGGCGTGGCGAAGATGCTGGACAACATGCTGCGCTACGCCGACCAGGCCGGCCAGCGTCCCGGCGCTGGCGCCATCTACCTCTCAGTCATGCACGCCGACTTTCTAGATACTCTGAGTGCCAAAAAGATTGCCACCGACGAGGACGCGCGTCTCAAGACCCTGTCGGTGGGCGCCACGGTGCCGGACATCTTCATGAAGAAGGCCCGTGCGGGCGAGGACATCTACCAGTTCTACCCACACTCGCTGTATCAGGAGACTGGGCGCGAATTTACTTCTATTGACTGGACGCGCGAGTACGAGGCATTGGCCGCCAACCCGGCCATCCGCAAAAAGCGCGTGTCGGCGCGGCGCATCCTAGAAGAAATTGCGATTACGCAGGGCGAGAGCGGCTATCCGTACCTGCTGTTCGAAGGCAATGCCAACCGCGTCAACCCCATCCCCAACGTGGGCAGCATCAAGATGAGCAACCTCTGCTCCGAGATTTTGCAGCCCACACTCCCCAGCACCTTCCACGCTTACGGGCAGGAGCACCGCGACGAGGTGGGCCTGGACGTAAGCTGCAACCTCGCCTCGCTGGTTATTGAGCAGAGTCTGGGGAGCGGTGACCTGGGCCGCGTGGTGCACGCCGCCGTCAAGCTGCTGGACAACGTGGCGCGCTCCACTAGCATTCACGAGGTCCCTGCCGTCAAGCGCGCCAACGAGGAGATGCGGAGCATCGGCCTGGGCGCCATGGGCCTGCATTCCTTCCTGGCGAAGAACGAACTGATTTACGGCAGCCCCGAGGCGCTGGAATTCGTGGACGTGTACTTTGCGGCGGTGCACTACCATGCCCGCCGCGCCAGCATGGAACTGGCCCGCGACACCGGCTTCGTGTTCCGGGGCTTTGAGGGGAGCCGCTATCAGAGTGGCGAGCACTTTGCCCAGTATCTGACGCAGGACTTCCTGCCGCGCACGCCTGAGGTAGCGGCCCTGTTTGAAGGGCACCACCTGCCCACTCGCGAGGACTGGCAGGCGCTTGTGGCTGAGATCCAGACGCACGGCCTGGCGCACTCCTTTGTCATGGCGGTTGCGCCCACTGGGTCCATCAGCTACGTCTCGCACGCCTCGGCCAGCATCATGCCGATTACCGAACGGGTAGAAACGCGCACCAGCAACAAGGCCCGCACGGTCTACCCCATGCCGCACCTGGATGAACGCACCGAATGGTTTTACGAGGAAGCCTACGACATGGACCAGCGCCGCGTGCTGGACACCGTGGCAACGGCCCAAAAGCATGTGGATCAGGGGATTTCCTGCACGCTGTTCGTGCCCAGTAACGCCACCACCCGGAGCCTTCAGCGCTATTACCTGTATGCCTATGCGCGCGGCCTGAAAACCCTGTACTACACCCGCCTGAAGAAAGTCAGCATCGAAGACTGCCTGAACTGCGCGGTGTAAGACGGCGGCTCAGAGGCACGCCACTTTCTACCCTTCGCCACCTACAATCCACATCCCCAGAGGCCCCGCATGTCCCGCACCCCCTTTACCGCCACCAACTGGAGCGAACCCGAAGACAGTTTTTCGGTGACGTTCTACGAGAAATACACCTCTCAGCTGTGGTTTCCCGAGGAAATCCCGCTGAGCAACGACGCCCTGGCGTGGAAGGCGCTCAGCGACACCGAGCGCTGGACCTACATGCACGCTTCGGCGGGCCTGAACGCGCTGGACACCTTGCAGGGCGAAGTGGGGATGCCGGCCCTGCGGGGGCTGGTGCCGGGCCACATCCGCAAGGCCACGCTGCAGTTTCAGGGAATGATGGAAGATATTCACGCCCGCTCCTACAGCCTGATGAATAAGACGTTCCTAACAACCTTGGAGGAGCGCGCGGTGTTCACCTGGGTGGAAGCGCAGCCGCAGCTGCAATTCAAGATCGCTTTCATTCAGGATGTGTTTGCCGACCCTGATGAGAGCGACTTTGGGCTATGGCGCAAGATGGTCGTGTCCTGCATGCTGGAAACGGCGCTGTTTTACAGCGGCTTCTACTATCCGCTGCTGTTGGCTGGGCAGGGCCGCATGGTGTCGGCAGGCGAGATTTTTAACCTGATTATTTTGGACGAAGCGGTGCACGGCGTCTACGTGGCGCTGCTGGCTCAGGAACGCTTTGCCGTCCTGACCGACGCCCAGCAGGCCGAGGCGGTGGCCTGGTACGAGGCGGCGCTAGACACCCTGTATGCCAACGAACTGGCTTACACCGAAGTCCTCTATGGTGGCGTTGGTCTGACCGGCGATGTGGGCCGCTTTATCCGCTTTAATTTCAACGTGCTGGCCGACAACCTCGCCCTCCCGCGCCGTTTTAAGGACGAGGATGTCAATCCCGTGGTCCTGAACGGCATTCGCTCGCGCGGCACCACCCACGACTTCTTCAGTGCCAAGGGCAGCAGCTACGCCAAGCTGAACGTCGAGCCCTTGCAGGACGAGGACTTTGCCGAACTGTGGCCGCAGGAGGTTGCCGGTGTCCACTGAGCCGCCCTTCGTCCTCTTCACCCAGGCGGCCTGTCCCCAATGCGAAACCCTCAAGCGGATGCTGGCCCTGCCCCTGCGCGGCGCCTTTGACGACCAGATTGAGGTCGTGCACCGGCAGGAGCAGCCCGAACAGTTTGAGACCCTGGCGGAGACGTATCACCTCAGCCGCACGCCGGCCCTGCTTCACCGCCCCAGTGGAAAACTCCTGCTGGACACCGGCGGGCTGGGCGCTGTGAAGGCATTTCTACAGCAGGGCTGATAAGGATTTCACTTTATTACGGCACAACCGGGAGGGCACCATCTGCACCTCCATATTGCAGAATTCATATCTTCTCCTGCTCGCTCCGCTCGGATTAAATCGAGCGGAATGCCCGATTTAATCGGAGGCCGTATAAAAAAGTGGGAACAGCGTTCGGCTGCCGTTCCCACTTCCTACTCCCCACGCCCCACTTCCCTATTTCGTGTCGTACCAGTTGGGGCCCACGCCGACTTCCACCGCCAGCGGCACCTTCAGCTGCACGGCCCCCTCCATGATGGTCTTCACGAGGTCGGCAATCTGTTCGGCCTTGCCCCCCGGCGCTTCCAGCAGCAGTTCGTCGTGCACCTGCAGCAGCAGGCGGGCGCCCGTTCCCTCTAGCTTCTGTTCCAGACGAATCATGGCAAGTTTGATGATGTCGGCGGCCGTCCCCTGAATGGGCATGTTGTACGCCAGCCGCTCGCCCGCCTCGCGCAGCGTGCGGTTGGTGGCGGTCAATTCCGGGACGTAGCGGCGGCGGCCATACAGCGTTTCCACGTAGCCTTGCTGGCGGCCAAACTCCAGCGTGCGGTCAATGTAGCCGCGAATGCCGGGATAGGTCGCAAAGTACGTCTCGATAAAGCCGGCAGCGTCGGCGTAGGGAATGCCCAGGTCGTTGCTCAGACGGTGGGCGCTCATGCCGTATAGCACGCCAAAGTTCACGGTCTTGGCGGCGCGGCGCTGATTGGGCGTGACGGTTGCCTCATCCAGCCCCAGCACCTGCGAGGCGGTGCGGCGGTGAATGTCAGCCCCTTCCTGAAACGCCTGCTGCATCAGGGGGTCATCGGCGATGTGGGCCAGCAGCCGCAGCTCGATTTGCGAGTAATCGGCGCTGATCAGGCAGTAGCCAGGATCAGCGATAAAGCCCTTGCGAATCTCGCGCCCGGTTTCGCTGCGAATGGGGATGTTCTGCAGGTTGGGGTTCAGGCTGCTCAGGCGGCCCGTGGCCACGGCGCCCTGCGCAAAAGTAGTGTGGAGGCGCCCGGTCCTGGGGTTCACCAGACTGGGCAGCGGGTCCAGGTAGGTGCCGCGCAGCTTTTCTAGCTCGCGGTATTCCAGCAGGGCCGGAATGATGGGGTGTTCCTCGCGCAGTGGCTCCAGGGTAGCGACGGCGGTGGAGCGCTTGCCGGTCAGCTTGGTTTTCTTCCCACTCGCCAGCCCCAGTTCGTCGTAGAGCACCGCTTCCAGCTGGTCCCGGCTGCGAATCTGGAACTCGCGCCCAGCCAACGAATGAATCTGCGCCTCCAGGGTGGCCAGACGCGCCCCGGTCGACGCCGACAGCCCACGCAGATAGTCGGCATCCAGCCGCACGCCGCGCACTTCCATCTGCGCCAGCACACTGGACATGGGCACTTCCATCCCGTTGTAAAGCTCGCGCCGCGCCGCGTCCAACTGTGGGGGCAGCAGGTCCAGCAGCTGCGCCGTCAGAGCCGCGCGTCCGGCCGCGTCGTCGGGCCAGGGGACATTCAGGTAGCGGCTGCACACCGCGCTCATGGTGGTGTTGGCGGGGTCCAGCAGGTAGGCCATGAGTTGCGGGTCGTCTCCCGGCTCTACCTGAAGGCCCCGCACACTCAGGTGGGTGGCCAGCGCTTTGGCCCCAGCGGCCGTCACGCGGCGCTGACCCACGAACTCAGCCTCGTCCACAGTGGCCGGGAACTGCTGGCGCAGCTTGGCCGCCGCCTTTTCGGCGTCTTTCTGGATTTTGTCGGCCGCCTTCTGTTGGGCTTTGGTCAGGGGGACCGGCGCCGTGTCTGGGTCGTCAAACAGGCCGGTTGGTGGCGCGGCGGCCTCCGTCTGTCCCCATTCGGCTGGCTCCTGGGTGGGGGCCACGCGCACGGTGGCCTGCCCGTGCGCCTGCTCATAGGTGGCGGCGCCCACCAGGGCGGCCGTCAGGTCGTCTTCACGCGACAGCACGTAGCCCCACACCACGCCGCCGCGTGGGGTACGCCACTCGGCCTGGGTCACCTGCACCGCCGGCGCGGCGCTCTCCTCTGCGGGCGTTCCCTCCGCCGGGGCGGCGCGGTGCTGGGCGTCGTGCACGCTGTCGGGCAGCGCCGCCTCGCGGCCGTCCAGGGCCAGTAGGTCACGGCGCACCGAATGCAGTTCCAGCTCGCTCAGGAGTTCTTCCAGCCGCGCTGGATCGCCGGGCAGGCGGCCTGCGCCCAGTTCGACATCCAGGGGCAGAGTGGTGACCATACACGAGAGCTGATGACTGAACTGCACGGCTTCCTCAGAGTCCAATAGCTTCTGGCGGGTGCCGTCAGGCTTCAGGGTCCCCGCTTTGGCGGCGGCATAGATGCCCTCCAGGGTGCCGTACTCCTGAAGCAGCTTGGACGCCGTCTTGGGGCCAATGCCTTTGGCGCCGGGAATGTTGTCGCTGGCGTCGCCTGTCAGGGCGCGGTAGTCCACCCACTGCGCCACGGTCACGCCGTATTTTTCCAGCACCTCGGCCGGGCCAATCAGCTTGAAGTCGTTGGTAATCACCTTGACGTGGTCGTCCAGCAGCTGATAGGCGTCGCGGTCGCTCGTCACAATGCGCACCTGCATCCCGGTGCCCTCGGCCTTGCGGGTCAGCGAGGCAATCACGTCATCGGCCTCATAGCCCGGCTCTTCCAGACGCGGCAGACCAATGGCGTCCACCAGTTCCCGGATGCGGTTAATCTGCCCCGGCAAGTCAGCAGGTGTCTGGGCACGGCCAGATTTATACCCATCAAACTGCTCGTGGCGGAACGTCTTGACGGGCGGGTCGAACACCACGACCACCTGATTGCTTTTCTGCCGGGCCAGCCGCAATGTCAGGCGCAAGAACCCCACGATGGCGTTGGTCATTTCGCCCCCACTGTTGGACAGGGGCGGCAGCGCGAAATACGAGCGGAACGCCAGAGCGTGCCCGTCAATCAGCACCAGCGTGTCGGGAGCAGCGGCAGTCATACCGACCATTCTACTGTGAGCGTAATAGGCGTGGGCCGCGTGCAGTACGGCATGGAGCTTTAGTGAATACCGACGCTTTTCCCCAAGACGACCTAGGACCTCGGCGTGAGCTGAATGTTGTACACGATGCACGAGATACTGGTCAGTTGCCTTGCCAAGCACCAGGAAAAAACGTGTCTTTCAGGCTGTTCCATGCAAACGCCGCCGAGGGTGAGGCCAGGGCGGCGTGCGTGGTGGGACAGGAGTTTTAATCACCGGCCTGCAGGCCGCGCAGTGGAAGGTCTTCCTGCTCGCGCATCAGGGCGCGGTCTTCATGCGTCAGCGCCATAAAGGCAATCAGCATGACCAGGATGGTCAGGGCCGCCATGAACAGCAGAAGATTCATAGGCTTAGTGTGCGAGCCTTCTGCTCAGGCTCCATGACGCGACCCTCAAGAGGCAGTTACAGCTTCTTGACCGCATCTCAAGTCAACCCTGAGAGAACGCCCATGTTCGGCCGACAGCCAGAAAAGACCCCGCACGGGGCGGGGTGGCCCTTCACCGACTTCACCCGGTCGGTTTGAATTGTGGGTATCTGTAGCCTAGGCACCCAACGTGAGCCCGGCCTCAGGATTGCGTATGTCTGCTTTAGTTATTGAAGCATTCAAAATAGCGCATGAAGCTCTTTTTTATCAGCAGAGTGTCTGGCCAATAACTCCAAGGGGAGGGGAATTAAACGCAGGCTCAATCTTCGCCCTCTCTAGAAAGAGTCGGTTCTGAGCCACCTTTGGCCTTCCATCCCTTACCCGTGCATTAGGCAACCCTTGTCACCCCTATCAAGCCAGCGCCGCTAAGGTAGGGGGGCAACTCACCTGTTCCAAGCCTTTCCTCCCAAGGAGTGCCCGATGAAAGTGTTTGTTGCCACACTGACCTTGCTGACTCTGGTGGCCACTGTTCAGGCCCGGCCTTATCCAGACCAATTGGGCATCTGCTATGTGTTTGTCAGCGGCAAGGTGACGCAGCGCGCTCCCTGCGTGATCGGCACGGGGTAAGGTGCCGGCGCCCAGTACATGAGCCTGACCTTCGGAACACGCGACCACGCCATTGAATTCCCGAACAGTCGTCCTGACCTGCCGCCGACACTGGACGGCAAGGTCGCCCTGACTTACCGCCGAGACGCCACCTTCTTCAGCATTTTGAAAGGCAAGCCTCTGGAAGACGAAGAATATATGGACTGCATCAAGACCAAGGACGGCAAGACGGACGTGTGCTACTTCCGGCCGTCTTAACACGGCGCGCAGCAAGACTGTGGGTCTTCAGATCGCGGTGTAGAGCTGAACAGATCGCCTCCTGGCTGAGATCGTAGGCCGTACCTCTGCCGCTAGGCAAGGCGCCTGGCCGAGAGCATTGACAGCTCCTGCCTCGCTTCTGGAGGCCCTCTTCTCACCCAGCCACTAGGTTCGGGGGCCCATCTTCAGGCGGCCTGTAGGTGGGCTTGAGCGATACCCCATTCACCCGTCAACAGCCCGGCGCCCCCACACATACTGGGTCATGTCCTCCTTCCAGCCCAAACCTCTGAACGAGCAGGTCATGGTCATTACAGGCGCGTCCAGCGGCATTGGCCTGAGCACAGCCCGTGAGGCGGCGCGCCGTGGCGTGCGGCTGGTCCTGGCCGCGCGCAGCACAGAAGCCCTTCACACCCTGGTCGAGGAGATTCGCCGCGGCGGCGGGCAGGCGGTGGCGGTGGTGGCGGATGTCAGCCAGGAGGCCGATGTTCAGCGTGTAGCGCAGCAGGCTATAGAGACCTATGGCGGCTTTGACACCTGGGTAAACAATGCCGGCGTAGGCATGTACGGCAAACTGGAAGACGCCCAGGAAGACGACATGCGCCGCCTGTTTGACATAAATCTGTGGGGTGTGGTGCACGGCTCTCGCATAGCGCTGCGGCAGCTCAAAGCACACGGCGGCGTCCTGATCAACATGGGCAGTGTGGTGTCAGAACAGGCTATTCCGCTGCAAGGCTGGTACGCCGCCACCAAACACGCGGTCAAGGCCTTTACCGACGCCCTGCGCATGGAACTGGAACACGACGGGGCGCCAGTGGTGGTCACTCTGATTAAGCCGGGGCCTATTGACACGCCGTTTCCCCTGAACGCCCAGAATGATCTGCCGGTCAAGCCCAAGCACGTGCCGCCGGTGTATGCACCAGAAACCGTGGCGCGCGCCGTCCTGCACGCCGCCAGCACGCCTACGCGCGAACTGTACGTGGGGGGCGGCGGCAAAGGTATGGCGGCACTGGGCACCTTCGCGCCAGGCCTGACCGAGCGCGGCATGGCCGCCACCGTGATTCCCGGCATGCAGACCGACGAGCCGGCGCTGCCGCCCAACGCCAGTATCTTGCGGCACGCCACCGAGAACTTGCGTGAACGTGGGGACTACCCGGGCATGGTGCAAAAGATCAGTCTGTATACCGAGGCAGCGGCGCACTCACGCCTAATTGGGCTGGGTCTGCTGGGACTGGGACTGGCCGCTGTGGCCGTTCGGAGTATCAGACACCGCGCTTGAGCTGAAGGGGCGCCCCTCTGCTCATCGGCGTAGCTGCTCCGTGACTAGGGTGGCCAACCCCACGAAATAAGCCAGAGGCACTCAGCCTCCCCTTGCCCCCTATCCTCTGAACCTGCGAAGACGACTGCTTGTCCTCAATGAAGATGGGACCGGCCATGCAACAGAGGGCCGGTCTCGTCTCGGCTCTATGGGTGAACCGCTCAAGGATGAAGGACCCTTGCAACAGCCAGACCTGAGCGGGAAGGAACCTTCTCTCGAAAGAAAAGCCACGTCCCAGCCCAGGCTGCCCTAGCCGACCTCTACAGCAGCGGGCGACGGCGATGCACAAAACGCTGCTTTAACCCAAAGACCAGCGCACACAGCCCCACCACCAGCAGAGCGTCCAGGCCCAGCCGCTCCAGCCCTTCCCACGCCAGGTCCCAACGGGCCAGGCTCAGGGCCATACCGACCGTGGCGGCGGCTGGCATCAGGACCAGGGCCACGAGCGCCCCGGCAATCACCCGCTCTCGGTACGCCGCCATCACCACTGCGCCGGCCAGCGCGCCGCAAGCCGAGAACAGCACCTCAACGGCTGTCGGGTTCGCCAGGCGGGCCAATTCCGGGTTGCCCGTAAAGTCAGTGACTTCGACCACCCCAAGTAACCGCAGTCCCCAGAAACTCAGGCCCGCCACGGCAATAAATACGGCGTACCCCACAGCCGCTGACCACAGGCTCATGGTCAGTGCTTTGGGCTGGCGCACCACGAGGCCCAGCGCCACCTTGGCGAAGGGTTCAAACCCTGGCGCGACAATCGAGGCAGCCACAAAGGCCAGCACCTGCGGCGTGCCGCCAGACACCATGCCAATGGTCGAGAGCAGACCGCCCAGCGCCATCAACGCCATAAAGTTGGAGGTCACGCGAATCTGATGCCGCAGGCCGGCGGCAATCTCTTCCCACAGGGCTTCATCGACATCGGCCAGCACCTCGTCATGCGCCTGAGGGTCAAGAATTGCACTGAGTTCACTGGTGGTGGCGGAAAAATGGGGACACAGTTCCTCAACCTGTTTCAGAACGGCGTCGGCGCCGCGGTTCAGCACATGCGCGGTAAACACGTCACCCGGCGGCTTGAGAGAGGCGCCCCGGCTCAGGGTCAGGCTCACCACCGCGTCCATCTCGGCCAGGCGGCGGCTCAGTTCGTGGGTCCGGTCAGCCGGAACCGTGATGGTCATGGTGCGGTGCATGTGTCGTCACGCTACGCACCCCTCTGGCCAGCCAGCCTCTGCTCACCTGAAGCGCCTTTTATGTTTCGATATTGAGGGGCTGTATGCCAGACCAGCAGCTACAGAAGATGGCATTCACCTGGTAATGGCCTCCCCAGATCTCGTTCTGTCCTTTAGCTGACCGGCACTCTTATTAAGCCTTTGACGTGAGCCTTCAACAGTGAAAGACCCCGCGACGCCAAGCAAAAAAGGCGCCCACAACTCAGTGAGCGCCCTCAGAGTGTTGAAAAGCGAAAGCGTCTTAGCCGGTCTGGCCAAACTGCATTCTAAAGACAAACTTCGTCACGTCTGCCTTCAGGCTGTCAATCATCTCATTGAACATATTGGTGGCTTCAAACTTGTATTCGGTGAAGGGGTCGCGCTGGCCGTAGCCGCGCAGCCCAATCCCCTGGCGCAGGACGTCCATGCCGTGCAGGTGCTCTTTCCAGTGCTGGTCCACAACCTGCAGCAGCACGTAGCGGCTGAGGCTGTTAAGCATCGTGGGGCTGAGTTCTTCTTTCCGGGTGTCAAAGGCGTCGGCCACAGCCTGCAGCAGGGTGTCCTGGGCTTCGGCGGGACTCAGGGCCCGCAAGGCTTCAAAGTCAAAGTCTTCCAGGGGCGGCACCGCGTCCACCACGCCCGAGCGGAGGCCCTCGATATCCCAGGTCTCAGCGGCCTGCTCCACCGGCAGATGCGTGGCCAGCTGCATGTCCACGAAGTCGGCAATCATGCCCTCGGTGCTCTCTTCCACGTCGGCGTCTGGCCCCAGCAGCACCTCGCGGCGCTGGGCGTAGACCGTGTCGCGCTGCTTGCTCATCACGTTGTCAAACTCCAGCAGTTGCTTGCGGGTGCTGAAGTTCCGGTCTTCCACGCGGGCCTGCGCTTTTTCGATGGCCCCCGTGACCATCTTGGCCTCAATGGGCGCGCTGTCATCCATGCCCAGGCGGTCCATCATGGCCACCACGCGGTCGTTGGCAAAGAGGCGCATCAGGTCGTCTTCAAACGACACGTAAAAGCGGCTGCTGCCTGGGTCGCCCTGACGCCCAGCGCGCCCGCGCAACTGGTTGTCAATGCGGCGCGACTCGTGGCGCTCGGTGCCGATGATGTGCAAGCCACCGAGGTCGCGCACCTTCTGCCGGTCGGTCAGGATGTCGGCCTGAAGCTGCACAGCCTGGCGGGCAAAGTCCTCGGTCATTTCGGGAATCTGCATGGCAAGCGCCACGGCGCCCTCGTCCTGGCGGCTGACAGCCTTGATGAAGTTCTCGGCCTCGGGCGCAAAGCGGCTGATCCCAAAGTTCTGCTCGATGGCCTCGCCAATGATAAATTCGGCGTTGCCCCCCAGCATGATGTCGGTGCCGCGCCCGGCCATGTTGGTGGCGATAGTCACGGTGGTGCTGCGGCCGGCCTGCGCCACAATGCTGGCTTCCTGAGCCTCAAATTTGGCGTTCAGCACGCTGTGCTGCACCCCGGCTGCTTTCAGCAGGTCGCTCAGCTGCTCGCTGGTCACGATGCTGGCGGTGCCAATCAGGACCGGGCGGCCAGTGGCGTGCATCTCGATCACTTCCTGCACCACCGCGTTGTACTTGCCCAGGCGGCTGCGGTACACCAGGTCGTCAGAGTCCTTCCGCAGGATGTTCTTGTTGGTGGGAATCACCAGCACGTCGCTGCCGTAGATATCCAGGAACTCTTTTTCCTCGGTCTTGGCGGTGCCGGTCATGCCCGAAAACTTGTTGTACAGGCGGAAGAAGTTCTGGTAGGTAATCGTGGCGAGCGTCTGGTTCTCGTTCTCGATCTTGACGCCCTCTTTGGCTTCGATGGCCTGGTGCAGCCCCTCACCGTAGCGGCGCCCCGGCATCGAGCGGCCCGTGAACTCGTCGATAATGATGACCTCGCCCTCGGCGTTCACGATGTAGTCCTTCTCGCGCTGGTACAGCTCGCGGGCGCGGATGGCCTGGGTAATCATGTGGGCCTTGTCCATGTTCTCGGGGCTGTAGAGGTCACTCAGAGACAGCAGGCGCTCGATTTTGCCGATGCCGCCTTCCGTGAGGTGCACCTGCTTGCCCTTCTCGTCAATGGTGTAGTCGCCCGTAGGTTCGGGGCGCACGCCGGGCTCGGCAGGCTCTCCTTTTTGCAGGCGGCGAATCAGCTTGGCGTAGACGTAATACAGGTCGGTGGCCTTCTCGGCGGCGCCCGAGATGATCAGCGGCGTGCGGGCCTCATCAATCAGAATCGAGTCCACCTCGTCCACGATGGCGAAGTTCAGGGGATGGTCGGCGCGCAGTGACAGCGCCTCGCGGCTCTGGGCCATGTTGTCGCGCAGGTAATCGAAGCCCAGTTCGCTGTTGGTGACGTAGGTGATGTCGCAAGCGTAGGCGGCCTGCTTCTGAGCGGGCTGTAGTTCGCGGCTGGCCAGGCCCACCGTCAGGCCCAGGGTGCGGTACAGCAGGCCCATTTCTTCCATGCCCACGCGCGCCAGGTAATCGTTGACGGTCACGAGGTGGCAGCCCCGGCCTTCCAGGGCGTTCAGCGCCAGCGCCAGGGTGGCCACCAACGTCTTGCCCTCGCCGGTGCGCATCTCGGCGATGCGGCCCTTGTGCAGCGCGTAGCCCCCAATCAGCTGCACGTCGTAGTGGCGCTTGCCAATCGAGCGGCGCCCCGCCTCGCGGATCAGCGCGAAGGCCGGCACCACCACGTCGTCCAGGGACTCGCCGCCTTCCTGAACACGGCGGCGCAGGTCCATAAACGCTGCGGCGAGGTCGTCCACTTTCATGGTCTCTTCTTCCAGGGCACTCACGGGCTGCACAATCGCCTTGACGATCTGCGCCACGTCGCGCTGGTTGTTATCAAACATTTTGTTCAGGACACGGAACATGACAAGCGAGTATAACGCGCCTGGCCTGGCCACGCGGCTGCGATTTCAGTGAGGGGCGCATAAGCAACTTGAGCCGCCAGGGCTCAGGGACCATGAACAGCCGCTCTGGCCCCGGTGAAGGTGATGGGTATCACGCTCATAGAGTCACCCTATGCTGCGCCCATGATCAAGCCCGGCCTGCTGTTTTCTCTTGCCCTATTGCCCCTGCTCGCGTCCTGCGCGCCCTTAACGTCCATGCTGGCGAGTCAGGACGGCCCAGTGCCCCGCAGCGCCGGCCCGCTGACGGTGGGCCAGACGTGGACGGTCAGCGGCCCTGTCAGCGGCCGGACCGTGACGACCACCATCAATGTGCGCGACCTCGTGGAGGTGGCGGGCAGCACCGCCAGCGTGGGTGGGCGCGACCAGGCCGACGCCTTTGCGCGGGCTCAAGCGGGCTTTGGCGTGGCCACCTACAACAATGACCGCCGCACCCTGAACTTTGAATGGATTGGCGAGCAGGGCGAGCGCTACGTCTGTACCATCGACACGCTGCTGAGCCTGCCCTACGCGGGCCGCCTAACGCTGAAGCAGGGAGGCAACACGGCCACTGGCAGCTGCCAGGCCACCCTCAGCCAGCCCTGACCGACCAGATAGAGCTTTCGTGCCAGGCTTCTCCTCGCCGCAGGACGGGGGTGGAGGTGCCCAGCACCCGGTGCCCACCCTTGACCGCTGCCCGCACTATCAGGCGAGGATCAAGGGTGGGGTAAATAGTCTGGGCAAACTGGACCTCATCACGGACATCCAGCGTTTCGCCGCTGGCCACAGAATCGGTGCCCAGGGCCACCTCGACCCCGGCGACGGCAAACGCGGTCCAGGGAAAGGTGCCGCAGCCCAGGTGATAGTTGCTGCGCGGGCAGGTCACGACTGGGCTGCCCGCGCGGGCCACACGGGCAATATCGTCTGACGTGACGTTGACCATGTGCACCAGGGTCGGCCGGGCGGCCAGCACGCCCAGTTCGTCCAGATACCGCACTGGCGTCAGGCCTAGTTCGGGGGCACGGCCGATGATCTCGGCAAAGTCGGCGGGGTAGTAAGCCGGGAGGCGGTGTTCCCAGAGTGGGCCGCCGCCGGTTTCAAAGAGTTCTCCTTCGGCAGGATGTTCGGCAACGTGGATTTGTAGGGGCAGGCCCTCGCCCGCCGCGTAGTCGGTCACCAGGCGCATCAGGCGGTGACTGACCGTAAAGGGCGTGTGAGGCGATAAGCCCACGCGCAGGCCGCCGGGCCGTTCCAGGCGGCGCCAGGCCTCCACCTGGGCCCGTACCGCCGCGAAGCGTTCGTCCGCCTGCTCCGGGAAGGTGCCCAGCACCTCGGCGTACAGCACGCCGCTCAGGTCTTCACGGGGCAGCAGCGCGTCCATGACGCCTGGAATATTCACAATGTCGCCCACGCCACCGGCGCCCAGGGCTGCCAGCCGGTCAGCGCCGGCCACCGCGCCAGCCACCCCACGCCGCTTGCGCTGGGCGATCACGACCTCCGGCAGCCAGCGGAAGTAGGGCAGCGCCTGAAAAGCGTAGTCACTCATGTCGAGGTGGGTATGGGCGTTGACAGGCGGCGGCGCAATCACGCCGGGCACGCGTTCCTCGCGGGCGTGGGGGTAAGCGGCACGTAGGGCGTCCGGCGCGCCGGTGGCTGCCACCGTTTGCCCGGCCACCACCACCGCCCCTGGCGACTGGGCACCCCCCATCCCGGTGTACAGCACGTCGCAGACAAGGAGGCGGGGGGTCAGGGCGTCCGGCATGGTCATGGCCGCATGCTAGAGGCAAAGGGGACCGAATGGCAGCCTTTGAGGCCTGAGCCTGGCAGTTGCCGACCACCCTGAACTTGAGAGGCGATTGGCCTGACAAAACGCCAGCTCAGCACGAAGGAAGCGAGGAAACTTCCTCAGGATGAGACCAACAATGAAGTTACATCAGCTTGACCCAGATCTGTCTTTCTTGGTGGCTTCAGGGCATTTGGGTCAAAGAGGGCCTGCTGCCCAGCTGGCAAAGGGCTTACAGCTCTTCCGGTTCACTGGGCAGTGGAAGCTCTCTTACCTGCTCCATTTCATGAATCATTTTTGCCCTTCGTTGGCGCACCCTCACTCTTGACCCTCTTCAGTCTGCCGCGCAGATGGCATTGCGGCCGCTTGATTTCACGCGGTACAGGCGGCGGTCGGCCTCGCCCAGCAGCGCATCGAAGTCGTTGGCCTCGGTGTCGGCGACCCCAATACTCAGGGTGACGCGCAGCCCAGGACGCAGCTCACCCCAGGCGTGGGCGCGCACAGCCCCCTGCAGGGCCTGACAGCTGGCCCGCAGCGCGTCCTGCCGTCCTGGGCGCAGCATCACAAACTCTTCGCCGCCGTACCGCGCCACGATGTCCCCTGGCTCAGCCACGGCGCGCAGCATCTGGGCCAAGCGCTGCAAGACGGCGTCTCCCAGCTGATGCCCCCAGGTGTCGTTGACCCACTTGAAATGGTAGATATCCAGCATGGCCGCCGAGAGCGGGGTCTGCGCACTGCACAGTTCGGCCAGGCGGCCCCCCTCCTGAAACAGATAGTCGCGGTTGTGCAGCCGCGTCAGGCCGTCAATGCGGCTCAGTTCCCGGATACGGGCGTTCAGGGTTTGCAGGTCGCGCAGATGGCTCTGCAACTCGGCGGTGTAGCGCTGCTGCTCCTGGGCTGCCGCCTCCAGGTGATGAAAGCGGTGCAGCACGTCCAGCATGCGGAAGCCCTGTCGGCGCTCGGCGTGGTGCAGCTCGCGTTCTAGGGTCAGCACCTCGCACAGCGACGCCACCGCGTCCTGATGCTGTCCCAGCGCCGCCTGGGCCTCGGCCACCCGTTCGAGCAGGGTGGGCAGGCTGCCGTTGACTCCCAGGACGCGCGCCGCCGCCACCGCTGGCGTCAGCACGGCCAGCGCAGCCGCTGGCTGGGCACCCACACTGAGCGCCAGGGCCGCTGTGATGTGCAGTTCGGGGTGGTCGTGGGCCGCGCACAGCTCTCGCAAGTGGCGGCGCGCCCGCTTCACCCGCTCAGGCTGATCCAGCGCCCGCGCCACCGTGAGTTCCTCGGCGTAGGCGGCGGCGGCCAGGGCCGGATGCTGGCCCAGCAGCGGGCAGGCCAGCACCTGCTCCAGCGTGGCCTGCGCGGCCGACAGGTCGCCAGCTTCGCGGTCAAAGCGGACCAGGTGCAGCTGCGCCACCGCCGCCGCATACAGGTTGCCCAGCGCCTGAAAGGTCTCCAGGGCGCCGGCCACATGGGCGCGGGCCCGGACCGGGTCGCTGGCCCGCAACGTCACCCCCAGATCATGCTGCGCGATGGCGGTGCATTCCGGGTCCCCCACCACGCGCGACAGGCCCAGCTGTTCCTCGTACAGGGCAGCGGCCTGGTCGCGCTGGCCCAGGCGACTGTGCAAGGCCGCCAGCAGATTCAGGGCGCGCATCAGCCAGGGGCCAGCCGCCTGCGCGCGCAGGTCCAGCAGGGCGGCGCCCACCTGCGACACGGCACGGCTCAGGTGCCCGGCCCGCCAGTTGAGGTAGGCGAGCAGCACCCCTGCTTCGGGGCTCGGGTGACCGTCCACAAATCGCCCGTCCGTCTGAGCCATCTGGCGGGCGAGGTCCGGGGCCGTGTCCCGCAGCGACCAGGCGTCTTCCAGCAGGGTCAGCGGCTGTTGAGGGGCAAGGGCGAGGGCCGACATAGATTCGTTCAGCGTAAAACGGCCCCCCTATCCCGCGCCGTTACCCTTTGTTGAGCGTGCAGTCAGTCAATCTTCATTCCTTCGGCCCAGTCCGTTCACCGGACTGAAGGTCACTGCTCTATGCTGCCCGGCGATGCGCCCCGAACTGCTGGCCCGCGTGCTGACCCTGCTGCCCGACCAGGCCGCCCGCCCAGAACTGCGCGACTACTACGCCCTGCTGCGCGACTACCCGCAGCGGGGCGGCAAGGGCATTCGCAGTGAGCTGCTGCTGGCCAGTACCCGCGCCCACGGCGTTCAGGAAAGCGGCCCAGACTGGGAAGCGGCCCTGTGGCTGGCCGCCGCCCTGGAACTGTTTCAGAACTGGGTCCTAATTCACGACGACATCGAAGACGACAGTGAAGAGCGCCGGGGCCAGCCCGCGCTGCACCGCCAACACGGCGCCCCCCTGGCCATCAACGCGGGCGACGGCCTACACGCCTATATGTGGGCCGCTGTTCACCGCGCGGGGGTGCCGGGAGCCATGGAGGCCTTTCTGGACATGATTCATCGCACCGCCGAGGGCCAGCACCTTGACCTGTGCTGGGTAGAGCGCCGCGAGTGGGGCCTGCACGAGGCCGACTATCTGGAGATGGTGCGCCTGAAAACTGCGTACTACACCGTCGTGGTGCCGCTGCAACTGGGGGCGCTGGCGGCTGGCACTGCGCCCCACGACGGCTTTACGGCGGCCGGGCTGGCGCTGGGCACGGCCTTTCAGATTCGGGACGACGTGCTGAACCTGCAGGGCGACCCGGCCAAATACGGCAAGGAGATCGGCGGCGACCTGCTGGAAGGTAAACGCACCCTGATTGTGCTGCGCTGGCTGGAAGGCGCCCCGCCCGCACAGCGCGAGGTGTTTCTGGACCAGATGCGCCGGGACCGCCCGGCCAAAGACCCGGCCCAGATTGCCCAGATTCATGCCTGGCTCCTGGCCAGCGGCTGCGTGACCGGCGCCCAGACTTTCGCTGACCAACAGGCGCAGGTGGGCTTGCAGGCGCTGAGCGACGCCCTTGAGGGCGCGCCGGACCAGCAGGCCGCCGCCGAACTGCTGGGGACAGTGCGGACCCTCGCCAGCCGCGAGGCCTGAAGGGCTCATTGGGCGGTGGCGCCTGGCTCTGAGAACTGTCTTTGCTGGGCTACGTGCTACTCGCACCGAAAGCCCAGAGCGGCGCCTCCCCTACCCCGGACCCTCAGGACACCAGGGTCAGGGCGGTGCGGGCGAACTCTGTGAAGGCGCGGTTGAGGGCGCGGATGGCGCCGTCCACAGGCTCACCGCCCCGCAGATAGAGCCCTGCATTGAACTCAATTCCGAAGGCAGGAACACCACTGCGCCGGCTGTGGTTGAGGCTCAGGGTATCGGTGGCCCACGGCTCACCAATCGTCACGCGCGGGTCGGGGCTGGCCGCAATCACCTCAGCAAAAGCTGTTTCGCAGGCGTGGCGCAGAGCGTCCCACTGCGCGATTGGGAAGCTCGGCGCGTCGGACGTGCCGGGCATCAGGCAGATCGCCGGCCGGGGCGTACCGGTGTCGTGGCTGAGCGCCGGCCCACTGGGCGCCATGCTGTGGCCCACAATCATCAGGCGGGCGCCTGCCAATTCGGCCGCCACCAGTGCATCAAAGGTGTCCCAGAGGCGGCGCAACCGGGCCTCGCGCGCCGCCTCGGTCAGCGTGAATCCGGCCGGATAGAGGGACTGACGGTCAAACCCAGTCAACTTGAGGACGCCGTTGTCCACCCGGTCATCCCGGTCGCGGTTGAGGTCAGCGGCAAAGCGGCTCCAGGGGGCATTGGCGTGGCGCGCGCCAGGCACGTGGTACAGCAGGTCGGTGTAGGGGTCGCCGTCCAGAAAGATGCGGCGCAAAAAGGCCTCGCGCGTGGGGGCGTCAAAGGCGGCCTCACCCAGCATGTCGCGCAGCACGTCGGCGGGCAGGTGGCCAGACGAATGCGGCGTGACGATCAGCAGGGCGTCCAGGTCAGGCGTCATGTGCCGAAGATACGGCAAGGGCCTGGCCTATCTGGGCCACAGGCGGTTCATCCAGCCCGCCGGATTGGTGCCCTCACCGCGCACCCGGATTTCCAGGTGCAGGTGGGGACCGGCGCTCAGGCCGGTGGTCCCCACCTCGCCCAGTTTGTCGCCCCGGCTGACCTTCTGGCCGACCTTGGCCGTCACGCGACTCTGGTGGAAGTACAGGCTGGTCACCCCGGCGCCGTGGTCAATGACCACCAGGCCGCCACGCACGGGGTAGCGCCCGGCGATCACCACCGTGCCGTCGTTGACCGCCAGTACGGGTGTGCCGCTGCGCGCCGGGTAATCGGTGCCAAAGTGGTAAGCCACCGGACCACCCGCCACATAGGTGCGCGGCTGCCCAAACGAGCTGCTAGTGGGCCTGACCCCCTCCAGTGCCGGGGCGAAAGGCCGGGTCCAGGCCTGCGTGGTGCGCCGGGCATAGGCCTTTTCCACCAGCGCGTCTTCTGCCTGCCGGGCGGGGTCCTGCAGCACCCCACTGATGCGCGCAGGCAGATTCAGGTGCTGAATAGGCTGCTCCAGGCTATTGACAGGGATACGCCCACGCACCAGCGCCCCGTCCAGGGTCACCTCGTACACCACCGGGGTGGTCTTGCCCAGCACCACCCGGCCCGGCACGGCGTATTCGCCCGCCGCGCCGATGGGCTTAAGGGCCTCGGCAGGCTGGCGCACATCCTCGCCCACCTCACTGGGAAAACGGACGGTGGCCTGCCCGGCCCGCGCGCCGCTTAAACGCAGCACGAACGCCTCGCCCATGCGCAGGCTGGCCGGCACTGTGATGTTGACGCCAGCAATGCGGACGGTGGACGGTGTGGGGGCCAGTTGCGCGGCGGGTAAAGGTGCGGGCCGGGCGGTCAGGGCCGGTGTGGGGGCCGCCGCACCAGACAGCTGCAAGGTCTGGCCCACTTCCAGCGTGGTGCCCTTCAGGCTGTTCAGGCGCACGAGGGCCTCGACAGTGGTGCCGCTCCGCCGCGCAATGGAATACAGGGTGTCGCCAGGCTTGACGGTGTAGGCCGCCGCGCCGCCCACCAGGAGCAGGGCGGCCAGCAGGGCAGTGCGGCGCATCATGCCGCGCAGGATAAACCGCATGCGTGAGAGGACAGGAGGGCCACCCATTGGAAGCCTTTGCGGCAAGGCCGCCATTGACGCAGGCAAACGGGCGTGGCGGCCGTGTTCCAGTGCAGTGCCGGAGGCTGGGCGCCCAGATCCCACCGCAGCCCCCAGGGCACCTGGGAGGCACCCCTGGCCTCAGGATGGACCTGACCACCATCCGCCCACAGCTGGACGCTGGACTGCGGCATCCTGAACGCCACTGCCCCGCTGGCCTCTGTAGGCCCTGGTGTACAACAGGTTTGATGAACCCCGACAACAGAGCGGTCATTACCCGGTGGCATGAAGTGGTAGCGCCAGCCACCGTGGCACTGGGACCCAGAGGCGCCGCGACCCTCAGTCCCGCCGAGTTTGCCGGCTGGATTCAGCGCTCGGGGATTCGGCTGGTGCCGCTGGCGTGGCACCCTGTCAGCGACCGTCTGATGGCCGTGGAGCAGGACGCCACCTGGCCAGACAGCGAGGCGCCGACCAGGGTGGCGACCCTATTCCGGGTGACGAACGGGCGGGTCTCAGCGGCCCTTCGCCTGCCGGACCTTCAGGCCGCCCTGGAGTTGGGCGCTGTCTACCGGGAACTGGCAGCAACTGAAACGTTGACCTGAAGAGGTCGCCAGCCACAGATGAACTGAGTGGGACGAGGGGCGAACACAGCACCGCACCGCGCACCTGGCGCGTGTGGAGAGAGGCATCAGAACCGCGCCTGTGTCGCCCCCGACCCCCTTAACCGACTGCCCGCTTCACCAGTTCGCTGATTCTGGTCTCGTGATCGGCAGTCAGCTCGGTCAGGGCAAAAGCGGTGGGCCAGAGGGTCCCGTCATCCAGGGCCGCCGCGTCGCTGAAGCCCAGGGTTGCGTAGCGGGCCTTGAACTTCTGCCCACTCTGAAAGAAGCAGACCACCTTGCCGTTTTTGGTATAGGCGGGCATGCCGTACCACAGGCGGGGTGACAGGACCGGGGCGCTGGCCAGAATCAGCGCGTGCAGCCGCGTGGCCAGGTCGCGGTCTGGCTCTGACATCTCGGCGATCTTGGCCAGCACCTCGGCTGTTTCATCAGTCTTTGCCCCGCGTGGGCGGCGGGCTTCGCGCTTCAGTTCGGCAGCGCGCTCTTGCATGGCGGCGCGTTCGTCCTCAGTAAAACCGGCTGTGGCGGCGGCTTTCTGACGTGTCTTTTCCGGCATAGAGGTCACTCCTTGTTGAAGAGGTCGCCGTTCATCCCTGGATGAAGCAAGCGAGAACACAGGACGCTAGGGCGGCACTGGCGCAGTTCTGGTGCTGTTCTAGAACCTAAAAACGCGACCTGTGAGCGGCGAGGGCTTTAGCGGCGTTCCTGAATGCGAATCAGGTTGCCAGCGGGGTCGCGGAACGCGCAGTCCCGCACACCATACGGCTGCTCTGTCGGCTCCTGAACCACGTCAGCCTGGGCCTGCAGGCGCTCAAAAGTGCTGTCCAGGTCCGGGGTGGCCAGCACCAGGGCCGCGTAGGTGCCCTTGGCCATCATCTCGGCAATGGTGCGCCCCTCATCTGGCGTCACGCCTGGGGTGGCCGCCGGCGGATACAGCACGATAGACACGCCGACCTGCTGGACCGACCCCACCGTAATCCAGTGCAGGCCGCCGTATTCCACCTGGCTGTGAACCTCAAAGCCCAGGGCGTCCCGGTAGAAGGCCAGTGAGGCGTCAGGGTCGGTGTGCGGCAGAAAAGTCTGGTGAACGGTCAGGGTCATGCGGTTACTCTAGGCCGGGTCCAGCGGCCAGCGCTTCTCGATTCCTGACCGGCCGCGTGACCTGCTTGGCCACGCAGGGCGGCAGGCCCGCACTCGCGCCGGCACGGGCGCGGCGGTAAGCACTGGGCGACATGCCCACCAGCTCGGTAAAGCGGGTGCTGAACGTCCCCAGCGACGAGCAGCCCACCGCAAAACAGACCTCGGTGACGCTCAGGTGCCCCTGCTGAAGCAGCGCCATCGCCCGTTCAATGCGCCGCGTCATCAGGTAGGCATACGGCGACTCGCCATACGCCCGCCGGAAGAGACGACTGAGGTGCCCGCCCGACATATTGACGCTGCGCGCCAGCGCCTCCACATCCAGCGGCTGCGCGTAATCACGGTCTATCCGGTCACGTACGCGCCGCAAGCGCACCAGGTCACGCAGGGGCAGCGGAAGAGGGTTAGGAGAGGACATGTGGATCTATTGTTTCATCCCAGGTCACCCAGACCAGAAGAGGGGGCCGTCACTAGCTGTACTTCGGG
>NZ_JAIQXU010000026.1 GCF_020166395.1 Deinococcus betulae
CAACGCAACGGCTGCCACCGGCAGCGGTGACCTGTTCGTGCGCTGCAACCTGGATTCCAGCCCGTTCCTGGGGTACTGGGACGACACCAAGTGGAACGCCAACGGCAGCCTGGACCTGCTGAACGGCACCAAGAAGCTGAACATCGTGCTGAGCACGGCGTTCGAGCCGACGGAAGAAGAAAGCAACGCCGAGGACGGCAGCCGCTACAGCTACGCCCTGACGGCCACTGCCGGCGCGCACCAGTGGACAGCCTCAACGGGCCTGTACACCGCCACGGTCGATTACTACATCGGCTGGTAAGCCCTCTTCCTTATCTGCTTCCTGAGGCTTAAACACCATGAAAAAAATTGCTTCTGTTCTGCTGCTTCCCCTGCTGCTCGCCGCCTGCGGCACTTCCTCTGCTCCTCAGTCTGCTGACCACAGCCTCCTCCGGGGCGCGCCTGTCGCGGCCGGTCAGAACTACGTTCAGGCTTTCGAAGCCAAGGTTCAGAGCGACCTCAAGGCCCTGGGGCTGGACAGCGACCTGAGCGCTCAGGCCGTTGCACCCAAGTCCTACTTGAACGTGCTGCGCATGAGCGACAGCACCGCCCGCGCCTACATCAAGACGACCTACCCCGCCGAAACGGGTTGCACGGTCAACTGGGGCGACAGTTCAGTCGAGGGTGCAACAACGCCAACGCCGACCAATGTGAGCAGTCAGCAGCTTAGCCATACCTATGGGCAAAGCGGCACATATGCCATCAAACTCAGCTGCGGCGCTGACGTTAAAACGATGAACTTTGTGGCCACTGTTCAGTCAAATATGGACTTGTTTGATGCATACCCATATCAAAACGTCTATCAGTGCTGTGGCTTTGAATACACTTATATGGGAAACTCAAATTACCAAGAAGGTGGGCTGAAGTTCTCATCTCCCTATCTTTACATTATGCAGAGTGGCGGCGGCTTACCTAATGGACATAAGGCACTCTTTATGTACCATTACAATGGTGCTGAGACAAATTTCTCCGCCGCGAATGGTTCTGTTTTTGACCTCAACAGCATTACAGCAAACACGCTTTTTGAGGGCGGCAGTAAGCTAACAGCATACGACGCTAATAACAATGTTGTGGGGACAACAACATTTACCAATATGGCTCAATATCAAAGCCCTGTCGAAACCCGTACACTGAACTGGAAAAACGTCAAATATGTAAAGGTTTCCACAGTGGTGGATTATTACAGCGACTACCTGAACATAGACGATATGTCGGTGACCATCAAACAATAAAGAATAATGGCTACTCAGAATGTTTTTAAATCCATATCTGTTTAGCGGTTGAGCGCAGGCTATGGACTGAGTAGTCGAGATTTGGACAAGAGGCTGGGAAAGCATAAACTCCCGGCCTCTTGCGTCTAAAGCCAGAGAGGACATGTTCAAGATTCCACGGAGAAGAGTTATGAAAGCTTTTTGGCTGACCCTGCCTCTGGTGTGCTTTTCGGCTGCCACGGCAGCTACCACATCGACAACGGTGACCATCAACGCGGCCACCCAGTCGGCCTGTCAGTTTGACACCGCCAACAGCAGCCCCACCATCGAACTGCCCGATTATGAGGCGGCCCTAGCCAACACCTACAGCGGCGAGCAGGCTCAGGTGTCTATCAGCGTGTACTGCAACAGCGGCACTGCGTTGACGGCCCGCAAGATTGGCGGCAGCACGGTGGCCACCACGAAACAGAATGCCGTGCCCGTGACACTGACCCGTGACGGCGCGGCAGGTGGCCCCACCATCAACACCCTGGTGTGGTTCTCGGCGGGCGGCACCAACACGGTGGCCAGCGGCGCCTTTAAGGGCGCCACCCGCTACGTTTCGGTGATCCGGTCCGGCTGGCCCCAGCAGGCACAGTTCAGTGCCCCCACCGGGTTTTACACCGGAACAGTTGACTTCACCGTAGAATTTTAAGGTGATGCGTTTGTCTCGCAGGTTGGCTGACTGGGCACGCTGGACGGCGCTGGCCCTGCTGACGGGCGGCGCGGCCCAGGCCAGCTGCCAGTTCGGCGCGCCCGTCGTGAATGCGGTGGACAGTTACCGCTACGCGCAGGACTGGACCCAGACCGTGCAGCTGCCCGTCTCCTGCACCGGCGGCAGCACCGTCAGCAGCGTGCGGCTCAGCAGCACGGGCGGCACCCTGGAAGCCAGCACGGGCCGGTTTCTGGGCACCATGCGGTTTGGGGCCAGTGCCCTGAACTACGTGATTCCCGGCGCTGCGCAGCTGCGGGTGATCAGCAGTCTGCTGACCTTTCAGGTCACGGTGCCGGCCGGACAGTGGGGCGCCCCAACTGGCCCCTATTCGGACAGCCTGACGGTCAGCGTCGATTTTTAAGCCAGTCAAGGAGGCAGCCGCCCAGCGGCGCCTCTTTTCTGGCACTTCCCAACACAAGACAACAGTCTGTTTTTTGGCCCTGTGGCCACCTTCAGAGGAACAATGATGCCCAACTTTAAACGAGCTTTGGTGCTGGCCGCTGCGCTGTGCGCGCTGGGTCAGGCGCAAGCAGCCAAATTTGTGCTGAGCCCTGTGCTGCTGAACCTCAACCCCGCACAGACCTTGACCACCGCCACCACCATCACCAACACCGACGGCGCCCCTACGGCGTTTACCGCCGAAGTGCTGGCCTGGACACAGAAAGACGGCCAGGACGTGCTGGTCCCCACCCGCGACGCCATCGTGAGTCCCATGACCTTCACCGTGGCGCCGGGCAAAAGCCAGGTGGTGCGCGTGGCGCTGCGTCAGGCGCCCAATACGGCTTCGGTGACTTACCGGCTGATTTTGCGCCAGAAGGTGCAGCCGCAGCCCACCAGCAGCGGCAGCGTCACGATTACTCCCCGGTACGTCTTCAGCCTGCCCCTGTTTGTCGAGAGGCAATCGGCGCGTGCGGGTGTGACCATCAGTGCGGCGCCGCGCGCGGAAGGGACTTCACTGGTCTTTAAGAACGCTGGGGACGGCTACGGGGTGTTCCGCAACATCAAGGTCACCGCAGCAGGCCGCACCTTTGAACTGGGTAACCAGTATGTGCTGAGCGGCGCCACCATGGAACTGAAACTGCCCGCCGAACTCAAGGATGTCCGGGCGCTGGAGTTCGCGGCCGATGACGCGAACCAGAAGCCGGTCAAAGTCACCCTGAATGTTCAGTAAGCCTGCGCCGCTGGGCCGGATATCTGGGCGCTGGCTGCTGCTCAGCGCCCTGCTGGGTCTGGCGCCCACCGCGTCGGCCCAGACCACGCTGGCGGCCGACATCTGCGCCGCCCCCGAAGACCTGGCCGAGGTGCGGGTGGACGGCCTGAGCCGGGGCACCTATTCGCTGCGCCGCGCCGGAGAAGGGCTGTGGCTGCAGACAGAAGCGTTGCAGGCCGGCGAGGAGCGCTACGGCCAGGCCCAGGTCACCTGTGACGGCCTGGCCTTCACGCAGTTAAATCCCGTCCTGGCCGCGCAGTACGACGCCGAACGTCAGACCCTGGCCTTTCAGGCGCGGCTGGACCTGCTGCCCGTCTACACCGTCACGGTTTCAGACGCCCAGGCGGCGCCAGCAGCCTCCCAGAACCTGCCGCTGTATGCGCTGGAATACAGCCTGGAGGCCCACCGCCTGCCGTCAAGCGTGCTGGAGCAGCGCGGGCGCCTTCAGGGCACCTATGCCAACGGCCCCTTCAGCGCGCGGGTAGGCATCACAGAAACCAGTTCGTCCACGCGGGAACTGGAACTGCTTCCTTCAGCTGCCGCCCGCTATCAGCTGAACCGGGACGCCCACATTGAGGCCGGCTGGAATATTCAGCCCCTGCTGGCCGGCGGCGTAGGAGGATTCAGCGGGCTGCAGGCCCAGGTCACCGGCTCGGCCGTGCGCCGCACCGATGACTTTACAGTCGCCCTTCCCCAGCCGGGGACGGTCACCCTGATTTCGGGCGGCGTCCTCCTGGGACGCTGGAGCTTCGGCGCAGGCCGCGCGGTGTTTCGGCAGCTGCCCCTCACTGGCAGTGCCGGCGCCATTGTGGCGATTATCAGCGACGCAGGCGGCCAGCGGGAAGTCTCGGCGGCCTACAGCTTTCCGGCGGCCCTGTTGCCCGCCGGCAGCTACCGCGCCCTGGGCGAGGCTGGCCGGTTGGGCACCCTCCCTTACGCCGGGGCGCAGCTGAGTTACGGCCTGACTCCGGCCCTCACGCTGGACGCGCAGGCACAGGTCAAGGCCGGGGTGACCAGCGGCGCGCTGGCCGTGACCACGGCCAACCAGAACCACACCCTGACGGTTGGGCTGGCCCACAACAGCCCAGACCAGGGCACGGCGGCGACGGTGGCCTACGGCGGCCGGCTCAGCAGCGCCGCTGGCCTGGGCATCAAGGCGCAGATTCCGCTGGGGAATGTCCAGGCCACGCGCGGCGAGGCGGCCCTGGGGTACGACCTGGGCGGCGTGGCGACTGCTGTGGGCGTGGGCTATGACCCGCAGCAGGCCGGCTGGTACGGCCGCGTGCAGGCCTCGGGCGACCTGAGCGAGACCGTGCGGCTGAGCGGCGCGGCGCGCCTCAGCGAGCGCGGCCGGCAGGTCAGCCTGACGCTGGGCTACAAACCCAGCGAGCAGTGGACGGCGGTGGTCAACGCCGCAGCGGGCCCGTCGGGACCCGAGGTGCGGGCCGCCGCCACCTATCTGCCCACGCCGGACCAGCGCGTGAGCCTGGCTTACGGCTCAGGTGTCCTGTACGGCGCCTACCAGCAGCGCGGCACGGTCGAGGTCAATGCCGGAGCCGGCTCCAACGGACAGATTGACCTGGGTGTGGAGGGCGCGCTGGTGTATGCCAATGACCGGGTGTATGCCAGTGCGGCGCGCAGCAGCGAGGTCTCGGTCCTGCTGGAAACGGGCATTCCGAACCTCTCGATTTATGTGGCAGGCGCCTTCCAGGGCCGCACCGACGCGCAGGGCGCGCTAGTGTTCTCGGTGTCTTCTGGTCAGCCGGTCGATCTTCGCGTGGACGTTCAGGCCCTGCCCATCGAAATCAGCGTGAAAGACGCCCACCTGCTGCTGCCCAGCCCAGAATCGCGCGCGGTGAAGGTGGATTGGCGCGAGAACTTCGAGCAGGCCAGGATCGTCAGTTTCCAGACCCCGACTGGCGCCGAGGCCAGCTACGCCACCGTCAGTCTGGACACGGGCGAGGAGTACGACCTTGACGCCTTTGGAACCGGGCTTCTTCCGCGCACAGGTCAGGTCCAGTCGGGCCGCCTGCGGCTTCAGGACGGCAGCAGCTGCGCCGTGACCATCAGCCCCCAGGCTGAGACCGTGCGCTGCAGCGCGGACCCCAGCGGCACAGACCTGCCCGCCGATTGAGCCACCACTCATCTGAGGAAGAGGGCGCCCCAGCAGGCGCCCTCTTTTCGTCTTGAGGTTCAGTCGTCTTCCAGACTGCCAACTGGACTCATACGGACTCCGATTGAATCGAGCATTCTGCTCGATGAAATCCGAGCGGAGCGAGCAGGAAAAGATGCGGATTTCGCTTAATTGCAGCACAGCCGGAAAGGCACCCTCTGCGCTTCCATATCGTGAAATCCGTCTCACAGCGGCTGCCCGTTCCATTGAGGGGCCAACGCCGCCCCTCCATTCCACTTTCGCCGCTGTCTCTGACGAACACTCACTGTGGTCGCCTCCACGTGGTTGAAGATCGTAACCCCCAGCCACGCGGGGTTCCGCTGTCAGGCCCCGCCCAGTTGCCGCTGCTCGGCCTGCCGAAACACGTTCAGAGTGCCCCGGTCATACAGCACCACGCGCACCTGCAAGTCGGGGTGAGCCGCCAGAAAGTCGTGGATAGTCCGAATGGTGACCTCGGCTGCCTCTGGCAGTGGGTAGCCGTAGACCCCCGTACTGATGGCCGGAAACGCCACGCTGGCACAGCCCTGCTGGACCGCTAACGCCAGGCTGTGGCGGTAGGCGCTGGCCAGCAGCTCGGCCTCTCCTGCCTGCCCACCACGCCAGATCGGCCCCACGGCATGAATCACGTACTGCACGCCCTGCCGCGAGAGCTCAAAGGCCGGCGTGACCACGGCTGTTCCGGTCGGCGTGCCGCCCAGCTGCCGGATGGCCCGCAGCAGCTCGGGGCCAGCGGCGCGGTGAATGACGCCGTCCACGCCCCCGCCGCCCATCAGTTGCTTGTTGGCGGCGGTGACCACGGCGCAGGTGGTCTGCGCGGCAATATCGCCCTGCACGAGTTCCAGTGGCATGAAAGAGCCTCCTTGACTGAAGGGGTGTTTAGTGCGTGGCGACCTCGTTCAGCTGCGCGTCGGTCAGGGTATAGCTGCGCAGGGCATCGGCCTTGACCCGGGCCTCGCGGTCGGCCTCAGCCCACTCGGGTTCGGGAAGTTGCCGGGCGCGCTCGGCCCGTTGAATGGCATGCAGCTCGTCCACGGCGCGGTCCAGATCGTCGTTGACCACCACGTAGCGGAACTCATGGGCCTCGCGGATTTCCTCGCGGGCGCGGGTCAGACGGCCCTCGATACGCTCCGGGGTTTCGGTGGCGCGGCCTTCCAGTCGGCGGCGCAGCTCGGAGAGGCTGGGCGGCATGATAAACACCAGAATGGCTTCCTCACCCATGCGGCTCTTGACCTGCATGGCGCCCTCGACCTCAATTTCGAGAATCACGTCCTGCCCACGGGACAGCGCGGCCTCTATGGGCTCAATCGGGGTGCCGTAGCGGTTGCCCACAAAGGCGGCGTGTTCCAGAAACCCGTTTGCCTGGGCTTTGTACTCAAAGTCGTCGGCGCCGACAAAGACGTAATGGACGCCGTGTTCCTCGCCGGGCCGGGCCTCACGCGTGGTCCAGGAGGTGCTGTAAAACACGTCCTGGCCCGCCAGCCAGCGTTCACGGAGGGTGCCCTTGCCCACGCCCGAAGCGCCGGTCATCACGAGCAGCAGGCCCCGGCGCGGCGAGGTGCTGAGGGGCATGTCAGAAAAGGGACCAGCGGTCATCCCGCCACGATACCCAATGCAGCCGCCCAAAGAGAACAGCGGCCCCCGCCACTGCTGGGGGCCGCTGACGCAAGGGGCAGCGTTACTTCTTCTTGCCCTTTGCGGGGCTGCCTTTAGAGCGGCTCTTGCCCAGGGCCTGGCCTTTTTCATAGCTGGCCTGCATCTTGCGGCGGGTTTCTTCGGCCATCGTCTTGAAGTCCACCAGACCCGCTTCAATGGCTTCCACGCTGGGTTTGACACTGCCGCCCCGCCGGGCCGCAGCCAACGAACGGTTGGTGTCTTCAAACCAGGCGTCAAAGTCTTCCGTCTGGTCAAAGAGCATTTCGCGGGTGTCGCGCTCGTAGGTGCCTTCTGTGCCCCGGCGGCTAAACTGCTTGGGCATGGTGAAGCGTTCAGGCATGTACGCCGCGTCAAACTTGCCCTGACGCACCGCCTCACGGAAAAGTTTGATAAATGAATCGCTGCGCTGGGGGTTGCTGAGTTCCAGCACCTGTTCACTGAGTTTCTTGTAAGCCATAAAAGCCTCCTTACCTGAAGTATGGGTGCCCCGCCTGCGTTATGTAAAGCGTGCCCCCTCTAGCGCAAGCAAAGGGCTCTGAAAAGAAATCGCTTCCCCACAGCCCTGGAAGGCTCCAGAACAGGGCTTTACTCTTTTTCAACGCTTGAATGGGAAAGGGACACGGCCCGTAGAAGCCAACACCTCTCACGCTCTATCCGCCTATGCCCCTGAGATGAGGGAACCTGCCAAGCAGTGGAGACGAATCACTCTTCAGAGAGAGCCCGCAACTGTCGTAGACGGAAGAGGCGTCAATCACCTCTACACCGCCCTCTTTGCAAAGAGGCCTTGCTCTTCAACAATTTGATTGGTAAGAATTCCACCTGTCTTGTTGATACTCGGCAAGAGCATCGGTAGGTCAGTGTCCTGCTTGACCTCACCTACTCGCTCGTCTCAATGTTTTAATCGGAAGCTGGAGCCGATAGAAAAGAGTCGCGCCCTACACAACGCAGCAGCGGCGCACCTGGCGCCGCTGACAGACCATTCCCCCTGGCTTTTACAGGGTGCCTTTCAGGGTCGTGGCGACCTTAAAGCGGACTTTCTTGCCGGCAGGAATGGTGATGCGCTCGCTGGTGCCGGGACGCACCCCGCTGCGCTCAGCGGTTTGGGCCACGCTCAGGGTGCCCAGGCCGGGCAGGCCCACGCTCTGGCCCGAACGCAGGGCCGATACCACGCAGTCGAGCATGGTGGCCACGGCGTCGCCGGCCTGCTTCTTGCTGAGCGAGGTGCGGTCGGCGACCAGGTCAATAATCTGGGTCTTGGCAATCTTGCCGCCGCCCTCGCTGCTGGGGGCGCTGCGGTCAGCGGCGCGGGCGGCGGGATGGGTGGCGGGCTTCTTCGCGGCGGGCTTGCTGCTCTTGGCCATGCGGGAACCTCCGAGAACTGAAGTCGAGCTGGATTGTAGGCTCAGGCGCACAGTAACACACCTGTTCCCGGCGTCAAGTCGCCGCTGGGGGGCCTGGGGCACGCACAGAACCCAGCTTCAGGGTGCGGGTGTGACCGGTCAGGGCGTCCAGGGTCCACAGCCGCCCCCGCAGCGCCTCACCCACGCCGCCCAGCACCTTCAAGGCCTCAAGGGCCATCATCTGGCCCACCACCCCCGGCACCGGCCCCAGCACTCCGGCCTCGTCGCAGGAGGCCACGTCGCCGGGGTCAGGAAACACGTCGCGCAGGCCCAGACCAGGGCCAAAGACACTGACCAGGCCGCTGGTGCCGCTGGCCGCGCCCCACACCCACTCGCGCCCGGCAGCGGTGCAGGTGTCGGCAATCAGGTAGCGGGTCTCGAAATTGTCGGTGGCGTCAATCAGCAAAGTGGCTTCTGCCAATAGGGCGCCGAGGTTGTCGGCGGTCAGGTGCGGCGCCGCCCTGACCCGCACAAATGGATTGATGGCCTGGGCCCGGGCGGCGGCGACCTCGGCCTTGGGGCGGCCCACGTCTGCCGTGGTAAAGAGCGGCTGGCGGTGCAGATTGCTCAGGGCCACCGTGTCACTGTCGGCAACCGTCAGGGCGCCCACCCCGGCCCCGGCCAGCGCCGCAATCACGGGATTGCCCAGGCCGCCCGCGCCCACCACCAGCACCCGCGCCGCCTTCAGGCGGGCCTGGGCCCCGGCCTCTTGCCATTCGGGAACCAGCAGCGCGCGGCTGGCCCGGCGCAGTTCGGTGCGGGTCAGGGGAGGAGTGGGGGGCGTGCCCATGACCGGCAGTGTAGAGCGCCGCCCAGGCACCAGAAACGGCCTGGGCGGCGGCACGGCCAGGCCCTCTCTGCATCCTGGTGGCTGGGGTCTGCCCGCCTGTGGGGCGGACTCGGTATGCTGAGGCCCCATGACGCCCGCGCCCTTCTGGCAGCTGCACCTGCTCGGCGCGCCGCGCCTGATCCGCCCTGGTGGCCTGAGTGTCCCGCTGGACGGCGCGGCCCTCGTGCTGCTGGCCTACCTGGCCCTGGAAGGCCCCACCACCCGCGCGCGCCTGGCCCGGCTGCTGTGGCCGGACACGCCCGAGCGCGGCGCGCGGAACAACCTGGTTCATCTGGTGCGGCGGCTGGCGCGGACCCACGGTGACGGGCTGGTGCTGGCCGGCGACCTGCTGGCGCTGGCGCCCGAGGTGCGGGTTGACGTTCACGCCCTGCAACAGCCGGCCCTGCACGCGGCCGGGGAGGCGCCGGCGCCCGGTCTGCTGCTGGCCGGCACCGAAGTTGACGCCCAGGAAGAACTGGCCGACTGGCTGCTGATCTGGCGTGAGCGCGCCGAGCGGCTCTGGGCCGAGCGCCTGCTGAACGAGGCCCAGCGGCAAGAAGATGCGGGCAACTTCGCGGCGGCGGGCCTGAGCACCCAGCGCCTGCTGGAACTGAGCCCCACATCCGAGGAGGCGTGGCGCCGGTTGATGCGGCTGCAGTATCTGGCGGGTGACCGGGGCGCCGCCCTGACCTCTTTCGAGCGCTGCTGCGCCGTGATTCAGCGTGAATTTGGGGTCGAGCCCGCGCCAGAGACGGCGGCGCTGGCCCAGGAGATCGAGCGGGGCGCGCCCGTGGCGGTGCCGGCAGTACCGGCCCGGCCCCGGCTGCCGCTGGCGGTGCGGCGCCCCCCCCGCCTAGTGGGCCGTGAGGCCGAATGGCGACAGCTGGACGACGCCTGGGCCGCTGGCCAGGTCATCCTGCTGTCGGGCGAGGCGGGGGTGGGCAAGTCCAGGCTGGCGCACGACTTTGCGCGCAGCCGGGGCGAGGTGCTGACACTGGAAGGCCGGCCCGGCGACGCCACCGTGCCCTACGCCACCACCACGCGGAGCCTGCGGCGAATTCTGGCCCGCACACCTGGACTGCCTCTGGAGCCGTGGACGCGCCGCTGCCTCGCCCGGCTGCTGCCCGAACTGGGCGGCCCAGAGGACCCGCAGCTTGACCGTCCTGACGACCGGCTGCATGAGGCCATTGCCCACGTTTTCCGGGCCGGGCTGGCGGGCGTCAGCGCCCTGGTATACGACGACCTGCACCTCGCGGACCGCGCCTCTGTGGAGGCGACGTTCGTCCTGATTTCCAATCACTTTCCCCTGGGGCAGCCGGGAGGCGTACCGCGCCTGATCGGCACCCTGCGCCCCGCCGAGGTGGCCAGTGACACGCTGGACCTTTTCCGGCGCAGCGCCGCCGCCAGCTACCACCGCACCCTGGACCTCGCGCCGCTGCGCCCAGAGGCAGTGGGGCAGCTGGTGGGGGACCTTGACGTGCCCGAACTGCAGACGCAGGGCGCGGCGCTGGCGCGGTTTACAGGCGGCAACCCCCTGTTCATTCTGGAAACCGTCAAGCATATGCTCGCCTCCTCGGCCCTGGACGGGCCGCTGCCCGTCACCGAACAGGCGTCCAGCCTCATTGCCCACCGCCTGACCCGGCTCTCGGCGGCGGCCCTGGCGGCGGCGCGGGCCGCGGCCGTGCTGCAAAGCGACCTGCAAATCGAGCTGGTGGCGGCGGTGCTGGGCGCCCCGGTGCTGGACACCGCCGCCGCCTGGGAGGAGCTGGAAGAGGCGCAGGTCATGGTGGGCGAGCGCTTCGCCCACGACCTGGTACAGGAAACCGTGCTGGCCGGCCTGACCGAGGCGGTGCGCCGCCTACTGAACCGCAGCGCCGCCCGCGTGCTGGAAAGTGAGGGGAACGCCGCGCCCGCGCGCATCGCCGGGCACTGGCAGGTGGGCGGCGACGAGGCGCGCGCCGCCCCCTGGCTGCTGCGGGCCGCCGAGGCGGCGCGGCGCCAGGGCCGCCTGGGCGAGGCTGTGGCCTTTGGCGAGCAGGCCGCCGCGTCGTTCGAGGCCGTGGGCAATAATGACGGCGCCTTTGAGGCGGCCACCGTTGCCCTGCGCCTGGCCGCTGCCGTCGCTGTGCCCGGCCTCTTTCACCGGCTGGGGTTGCTGCTGCACCGGCTGGCCCACACCCCCCAGCAGGCGGTGCGCGCCTACGAGGCGCAGCTCAGGGACCTGTTCGAGCAGGGGGACTGGCCGGGCCTGCACGCCCTGGCCGAAGCCACCCTGACGCAGGCCACGGGCGCCAGCGACCACCGCCTGCAAACCGTGTGCCATGAGGCCCTGGCCGCCGAGGCCCTGCTGCACGGCGACCTGACCGCCGCCCGTCACCACCTGACCCAGCTGGGCACGCTGGCCACGACGCTGAGCGACCCCGACCTTCAGGCCTCGGTGCATCTGGGCCTGGGCCGCGTCCTGAGCGTGACCCACCGCCAGGCGGCCCTGGCAGAGTTTGACCGGGCGCTGGCCCTGTACACCGAACTGAACGACCACACCGGACAGGTGGCCGCGCTGGCCCGCATGGCGTGGATGCAGCAGGAACTGGGGCGCGCCCAGCTGGCCCTGCGGCTGGCCCAGCTGGCCCAGGACACCCTGACCCAGCTCGACACCCCCAGTCAGCTACTGTTTACCGCCGCGCACGCCCAGGCACTGGCCCAGCACGCGCTGGGGCTGTGGGCCGGCGCCCTGGAGACCTTGAATGCCGCCCTGACCTCGCCCGTCATCGTGCGGACGTGGTGGCTGAGCATTCTGCAGCTTGATCTGGCGCGGCTATACCTGACACTGGGTGCCCCAGCACGCAGCCTGAAAGAACTGGACGATCTGGAAGCGCGGGGCGACCTGGTGGGCCACGACCAGCCGCGCGTGCTGCTGACCCGCGCCGAGGTGCTGACTGCCCTGGGCCAGCCCGAGGAGGCCCGCGCATTGCTGGAGGCGGCACTGGCCCGGCCGGTCTTGCACCAGGACCCGTTCGAGCGAGGCCGCCTGCTGCTCGCCCTGACCAGGGTGGTCTCACCGGCCCAGGCCCTGGAGAGCGCCACGGCGGCCCTGACCCTCGCCCACGACGCCGAACTGGGCGGGCTGGAGGTGCTGGCGCTGACCCGGCGGGCCCAGGCGCACCTGGACCTGGAAGACAGCGCGGCGGCACTGGAGGACAGCCGCGCGGCCCTGGACCTGAGCGCCGCCCTGACTCCAGAGGAGCCGCTGGGCGACCTGCTGGACGTTCATGCCCGCGCCCTGGAGCACACCGGAGACGGGGCCGCTGCCGAAGGACGTGAGCAGGCGCAGGCCTGGTGGCAGGCCGCCCTGGCGCAGGTGCCGGGCCCCTTTCGCCAGGAATTTGCGGCCCGCCACGCCTTGACGCTGTAGAGGACGCTTGAAACGGTGCTTGGGAGCAGGGGGACTTCACGGCCAGACCGGCTCTCCCTTAGAACAGGTTTTGCCGCGTTTCATCCACCATGTCCGCAACAAGGGCTCTCCCCGGCTTAGCCAGGGCGAGAGCTGCTGGTCCGCTCCTTGCATCTGGGTCGCTCAAAGGCAAGTGGCCTGGTAGAGCCGCCTGCGCAGTCAGATGTGCCCCGAAGAACTCGCTCAGCCTCGACTGGCTGCGCCCCCTGGCAGTTGATAGGCATAGCCTGCACACGGCAGCGCCGCCTTCGGGCTCACCCAGGGCCGCTAGAATGCCGCCCATATGCCGCCGTCCGCCGCGCCCGTGCTCGTCGCCCTCGCTGCGTATCTGCTGGGTTCGCTGGTCTCGGGGGTGCTGTATTCGCGCGCGCGCGGCGCGGATATCCGGGAGCGCGACCTGCCGGGCGGCAGCGGCACCTACCGTCAGTTTGGGCGGCAGGCGGCCGTTCTGGTCACGGCGGGTGACGTCCTCAAAGGCGCGCTGGCCGGTGGCCTGGCCCGCGCCATGGCGCCCGACTGGGGCTGGCTGGCGATGGCGGCCGTGGTGGCCGGCCACTGTTACCCGGTGTTTTTCCGCTTTCGGGGCGGCGGGGGCATCGCGCCGCTGCTGGGGGCGCTGCTGGTGCTGGCCCCGGTGACGCTGCTGGGCACGCTGGGCACCGCGCTGCTGTTTATCCCGCTGTACCGCGCCACCCTGCAGGCCCGCCTGAAGCTGAACGCGGTGCCGGCCGCCACCCTGGTGGCCGTGCCGGTGGGCCTGCTGCTGGCCACGCGCTCTGGTGGCCTGTGGGAACTGCTGGCGGGCGGCGTGGTCATGGCGGTTCGCAGCGCCCAGCTGGTCGCGCGCGGCAACCAGGCCGAGGGCGCATGAAGAGGTGGCTTGGGCTGACCCTTCTCGCCTCTGCGCTGGGCAGCGCGGGCGCCGAAGCCACCCTGGACGGCCGCACCCTGCGCGTGGACAACCCGGCGGGCCGCTGGGAGCGCACCTTTCCAGACGCCCTGGGGCCGCTGACTGGCCCCCTCGAACTGGGCTCGCGCGTGCTGCTGGGGGTGGGGCCGGTCGTGTACGACCTGGGCGCCGGCGGCGTGGTGGCGGGCCGCGCCGACCTGCCCGGAACCGTGACCTCGCTGGACGGCTCGGGGGGCGTGGTGCGGGTCAGCACCGAACTGGGCGACCTGACCGAGCGCCTCACCCTGGAGATCACCCCGGCCCTGAGCGTGCAGGAGCGCGTGGTCTTTCCGCCTGACCCCGAGGTCACCGGCTGGCTGGCCCGCGCCGCCGACGCCGTGCTTCCTGGGGAACTGGGGCGCGCAGCCGCCGCCGATCCTCTCAATCCCTTTCTGGCGGTGCGCGAAGCCGAGGCCGCCCGAGCCGACGCTTACGCGGCCCTGAGCGCTGTGCGGCGCGCCCTGAGCGTCACCCTGCCTTTCCCAGCGTGGGTGGCGCTGGCCGCGCGGCTGGACGGCGCGGGGTTTCCGGCGGCGGCCGACCTGGCCCTGGACCGCGCGCGGCGGGACGCGGCGGCGCGCGGCGTGGACCCGGCCATTGCCGTTAGCCGGGGGGCGCTGGGGGCCTACGGCAACCCCAGCGGGTACGTGGCGACCCTGCTGGACCAGCGGCGCCTGGCGCGGGCCGCCGTCTGGATGGCCTACCTGCGCGAACTGCACCCGCGCTTTGAAGGCGGCACCGCCCTGTACGCCCGCTACGCCCAGGCCCTGCAGGACCAGGGCCGCGACGGCGAGGCCGGCGAGTGGCGGCAGTTCTCGCGCTCGCTGCGCGCCGGCACGCTGTACAACCTGGGCCCAGAGGGCCTGGGCGGCGTGCGCGACGCGGCCCGGCTGGCCATGCTGGCCCTGGGCGCGGCCCTGCTGGCCGGGCTGCTGGCCGTCGCGGTGCGGGCGTGGCGTGCCCAGGGCCAGGACACCCGCGCCCTGGGGGGCCGTTACCGGTCGTGGCTGCGCCATCCCCTGTCCCGCGCCCGGCGGGTCTTCGTGGCCTACGCCACGCTGCCCGAACGCCTGACCCTGGTGCTGCTGGCGGCGGCCCTGCTGGCAGTGACGGGGGGGCTGCAATGGGTGAATGTGGCGGGCGCCGGGCTCCAGTCGCCGGCTCTGACGGGCGGCACCTACGGCGGCGGCTGGGGCGGCACGCAGCTGGCCAATCTGCCGCTGCGCCCCGGCCCCGACGCCGCGCTGCTGGCGGGCCTGAGCGCCCAGCTGGACGGCGAGGACGCCCTGGCCCGCGAGCAGTACACCCGCGCCGGGGCCGACGCCTGCGCGCGCAACAACCTGGGCGTGATTGCCCAGACGCGCGGCGATGAGCCCCAGGCACGCGAACTGTACCGCGCCGCCCTGGCCGCCCGCCCGGACCTGGAAGCCGCCGCCTTTAATCTGGGGCTCAATCCGGGCACACCCGAGGCTGCCTTTCAGCGGGCCTACCGCCCCGGCACGCCCCGGCTGTGCTATCCCGACCAGCGCCGCCTGACCCGCGCCGTGACCGGCGACCTGAGCGTGACCCTGCGCGCCGGGCTAAGCCGGCCGCTGACCCTGCTGGACGACTCGCCTGCCGGGTCGCCGCGCCTGGGCCTGGCGCTGCTGGGCGCGGCGCTGCTCTCGGGGCTGCTGGCGCTGGCGCTGCTGCTGCCGACCTCGGCGCTGGCGCCCGCACAGGCGCGGCCCCTGATCTACCGCGCGCTGGGGCTGCTGCTGCCCGGCTCGGCCCTGCTGGATAGCCCCTGGGGCAGCATGCTGCTGCTGGCCTGGGGCGCGCTGGTGGCGGCGCTGAGTGTCAGCAGCGGTCTGATTCTGACCCCCAGTCTGCCGGCCCTCACGCTGCCCACCACCCAGACCGCCCTGGTGACCGGCCTGGTGCTGACCTACAGCCTGAATCTGCTGGCCTTTATCGCCGCCGAGGTGCGTCACGGCCGCCGCCTGCGCCGCGAGGCGGCGGCGTGAGGCTGGTCGTCGGTGTCTCCGGGGGCAGCGGCATGCCCTACGCCCTGGCAGCCCTGCGCGCCCTTCACCATCTGGAGGTCGAGACCCACCTGGTTGTCAGCAGCGGGGCCAAGCGGGTGATGACCGCCGAGGGGGCCGGGCCGCAGCTCCCCGACCTGACGGCGCTGGCGGCGCATGTTCACGACGACCGCGACCTGGCGGCCAGCGTGGCCAGCGGGTCGTTCCGCACCGACGGCATGCTGCTGCTGCCGTGCAGCGCGGGCACCCTGGCCAAAGTGGCCCACGGGTTTGCCGACACGCTGCTGACCCGCGCGGCACACGTCACCCTCAAGGAGCGCCGCACCCTGGTGCTGGTGGTGCGCGAGGACCCCCTGCCGCGGCCGATGCTCGTTAACCTGCTGGCCGCCTTTGACGCCGGCGCGACCGTGATGAGCGCCAGTCCTGGCTTTTATCACGCGCCCGACACGGTCGACGACCTGCTGCATTTCGTCACCGCGCGGGTGCTGGACCAGTTCGGGCTGGACGTGCCCGGCTTTCGCCGCTGGCGTGAGGACGGGCACGCGTGAGCCGGCGTGCGTCCAGTTGCGTCGCCGCTGGGAAAGCGCCGGAAGGTCCACCCGTGCGGCGCTTTGCAAGTCCAGGTCCCGAACTGCGCCCCGTTTCCTTTTCGCCGGAGATGGGATGAAAGTCGCGGCCCTGATTCCGGCGGCCGGGTCCGGCACCCGGCTGGGGCTGGGGCCCAAAGCGCTGGTCAAGGTGGGAGGCCGCACCCTGCTGGCCCGCAGCGCCGCGGCCCTGGCGCCGCATGTGGCCGAGGTGCTCGTGGCGCTGCCCCCCGGCGAAGAGTTGCCTGCCGATGTTCCCGCCCGCGCCGTGGTGGGCAGCGCCACCCGGCAGGCCACTGTGCTGGCCCTGCTACGCGCCACCGACGCCGACACCGTGCTGATTCACGACGCGGCGCGGCCTTTCCTGCCGCCGGGCGTGGTTCTGGCGCTGCTGGCTGCGGTGCAGACCACAGGCGCCGCCACCGCAGCCCTGCCGGTGGCCGATACGCTGGTGCAGGCCGCCCACCCAGGGGCCGCCGCACCCCCGCACTGGGGCACCCTCACCCCACGTGAGGGCCTGTGGGCCGTGCAGACGCCGCAGGCCTTCCGGCGCCTGGCGTTGCTCGCCGCCCACGAGGCGGCCCTGAGCGACGGCTACGCGGCCACCGACGACGCGGGGCTACTGGCGCGGCTGGGGCAGGCGGTGGCCCTGGTGCCCGGCGACGCGCGGCTGTTCAAGGTGACCACCCCAGGCGACCTGGCGCTGGCCCAGGCGCTGGCCCCGGTGTGGGACGCCCAGATATGGAATGCTGAGGGGGTATGACGCCTGACGCCGCGCCGGTCACGTACTTCGCCCCGGCGAAGGTCAATCTAGGCCTGAGCGTGCGCGCCCTGCGCGCCGACGGCTACCACGACCTGCATTCCCTGATGGTGCCGCTGAATGTCGGGGACGACCTGGAGGTCCGGGGCGCCGAGACCCTCAGCCTGACGGTCACTGGCGCCGACCTGCCGACCGACGAGCGCAACTTGGTATACCGCGCGGCGCAGGCGTATCTGCAGGCGGCGGGGGTGACGGGCGGCGCGGCCATCACGCTTCACAAGCGGCTGCCGCTGGCCTCGGGGCTGGGGGGCGGCAGCAGCGACGCGGCGACCACGCTGATGGCGCTGGCGCGGCTGTATCCATCGGGCGTGAACCTGGCGACCCTGGCCCGGGGCCTGGGCGCCGACGTGCCGTTTTTCCTGCTGGGGCGCGCCGCCACCGCCGCCGGGATTGGCGAGGTGCTCTCCCCCACGCCGGTGCCGCGCACCGCGCTGGTGCTGTTGAACCCAGGGGTCGAGGTCAGTGCCCGCGACGCTTATATCTGGCTGGACGCCGAGGAAGACTTTAGTGGCGCCCTGGATATCGAAGCCATCGTGGCGGCGCTGTCCAACGGGCGCCCGGTGCCGTATTTCAACGCCCTGCAAGACCCGGTGGCGGCCCGTCACGCGCCGATCCGGGCCGCGCTGCGCGCTCTGGAAGGGGCTGGCCTGCACTCGCCCCTGATGAGCGGCTCGGGCGGCACCTGCTTTGCCCTGGCCCAGAATGATGACCAAGCGCACGAAGCGGTGCAGGCGCTGAGCCGGGTGTATCCAGACTGGTGGGTCACGGCGGCCTGCACGCTGTAAAAACCACAAGGCTTCCATCTTGCGCGGTGAGGCCTTCAGAGCCTCTGTGGCCGCTGACATCTCAGGCTCACAGCTGGATGAAGGCAGGCCATCCAGTCTCAAGCAAGCAGCCTTGTTAAGCCGTAGCGGAGTGCGCGCCACCGACAGCGCCTCTGTGGACTAGAAGAGGTGCAGGCGCACCGGAATGCCGCCGTCTGCTTCTCTTGAGCAAAAGACACAGAGGGCTGACAAGCGGCGCATTCGGGCAAGCCTCAGCGCCGTGGTAGACGCAGAGACGGGGCAACGTACCTGCGCCCAGTGGCCCCTATGGACTGGAGGCCAGCACCCCTCTCGCTCAGGACGCCGCAACTTTGCCCGCTGGGCGGCGAACCGCATACAGCAGCGCCCCAGCAAAGGCCGCGCCCCCCAGCGCGAAGACGCCGCCCACGCCCCAGACCTGCCAGGCCGCGCCGCCCAGCATGGGACCGGCGGCTGCGCCCAGCGCCTCGGCGGTCATGACGGCCCCCCAGGCGGCGGCGCGCTGGCCCTGCGGCAGGGTGCGCGCCACCAGACCGTTCCAGCCGGTCAGAAAGGCGCCGAAACCCACACCCGCCACCGCCGCCAGCAGCCACAGAAACTGGGCGCCCGTCAGCGCTGCCAGGAAAAACCCGGCGCTGAGCAGGGCCAGGCCTGGCAGCAGCGCCCGCCCTGGGTGGTCGCGGTCGGCGTGGCGGCCCAACCACGCGGCGCTGACGCCGATCAGCACGCCGGTCAGCGCGCCCGGCAGCAGCAGGTCCCCCAGGCGCAGGCCCAGAAAACTCAGCATGGGATACAGGGTCGTGACCAGCAAGCCTGGCGCCAATGTCTGCACAAAGGCCGTGGGCAGCAGCGCCGCCACACCCCGCCACTCTCGCCAGGGGGCAGGCGCGGTGCGCAGCGGCAAAGAGGTGCGCCACAGGCTCAGGGCCAGCGCCGCCGCTGCGCCCTGAAGGAGCAGCAGCCCCGTCCAGACGGCCTCCGGCCAGCCCTGCATGAGGGGGCCAGCCGCCAGGGCGCCGACCAGCACGGCGGGCACAGCGGTCAGGTTGGTCACCGTCAGGGCGCGGGCGGTGCGCTCTGGCCGGGCCAGCGCCTGCGAGGCGCTCATGACGGCGGGCCACAGCGCCGCGCTGCCGGCCCCCCACACGGCGCAGGCCAGCACCCCCCCCAGGGGCGACGGCAGGGTGCGGGTCAGCCACAGGGTCAGCAGGCCCAGCACGCTGCCCGCCAGCAGGGTTGGCCCCAGGCCAGCTCGCGCCACCAGCGCGCCGGCCGGGCCACGCATCAGGGCGTCGGCCAGGTAGTGTGCCCCGGCCATCACGCCAATCACGGCGGCGCTCAGGCCCAGTGCGGGCCCGCCAATGGGCAGCGCCGCCACAAAAAACGCGGCGCGCACCGTTTCGCTCAGGGCGAGCAGGGCCAGCAGCCGCAGCATGGTCAGGGGCCGCTGCCAGAGCATCGCGCCGATTGTATCCGGGGAAGGTGAAGGAAAAACGCCACAGGAGCCTAGGAGACCAGCGGCAAAGCTCTTCAGGCCTGGGGCGTGCCTCCGCCAGCCTGTAAAAACAAGCCTGTTCAAAGTAGCCAGGAGGTGACTGCCCATTCCGTTTTGCACCAGTTCTGCCGACAGGGCCAGCCGCCTTCCCCAATTCGTGGGCCCGTTCGGCGTGCCTTGACGCTCCGCCTCACCCTTGTCCATTTCCGCTTTTCAGACTTCTGCAAGGCCGCGCCCCCTATGCTCCGGAGCAGTTCGGACCACGAGGGGAGGCCCAGCATGCACAGAGGACGGCTGTTCGGAATGCTCGCGCTGCTCATGGCGTCGGCGCTGCCGGGGCACCCCGCAGGCGCCGCGCTGGCCCGTCAGAGCCAGGCCGCCCTGCCCGCCTTTCCGGGGGCCGAGGGCTTTGGGGCGGGCGCCAGTGGCGGTCGGGGCGGGCGCGTGCTGGCCGTGACCACCCTGGCAGCGTCGGGGCCGGGGTCGCTGCAAGCGGCGCTGGACCAGAAGGGACCGCGCACCATCGTTTTCCGGGTCAGCGGCGTGATCCAGGGCGTGCCGGTGCTGACGCAGCCCGACGTGACGGTGGCGGGCCAAACCTCGCCGGGCGGGGTCATCCTGCGCGGCCTGCTGATTGAAGGCGAGACGGTGTGCGAGGCCGACGGCTGCCCGTTGCCTCCCGTCACACCGCGCAACTTCATCGTGCGTCATCTGCGCCTGCGCCCCGCCGGGATAGGGGACGACGGCCTGCGCCTGCACCGCGCCAAACTGGGCATCATTGACCACGTATCGGTGGGCAACGCCTCGGACGAGGCCGTGCAGATCTCCTTTTCCAGCGACATCACGGTGCAGCGCAGCCTGTTTGCCGAGACGGTGGGTGACCACGCTGAATTTGGCGGGATGCTGCTCAATTACACCGATCCGGGGCGCGGCTTTCCCCTGACCCGCCTGTCTCTTCACCACAACCTCTGGAACCGTATCGTGGGCCGCTTGCCCGAGTTCAGCCGCGAGAACCCCAGCGCCAGCGGCACAGCAGCCGACTACGAGCTGTCCAACAACGTGATGTACGACCCCAGCCGCCCGGTCAGTCTCAGTCAGACCGCGCGGGTGAATGCCGAGGCCGGAGGCTACGCTTCGCAGCCGCTGTACTACCGCCTGAACGCAGTGGGTAACCTCTTTTACGCGCAGCCCAGCCGCTTTAACCACGGCATGTTCACGCTGGAAGGGGCGGGGCGACCCGAGGAAGGCTACCTGCCGGCCAGCACGCCCACCCGGCTGTTTCTGTCCGGCAACCGGGTCAACCTGTTTCCGGCACAGCGCGACTTTGGGCTGGTGTACTGCTGCAACGACTTTGCCGAGGCGGCACAGACAGGGGGCCTGCCCTTTGCCCAGACGCCGCCCCCCTTTGCCGCCCCGGCCCGGCACCCCTTTCCGGCCATCACCTACCACCCAGCAGACGAGTTGCTGACCCTCCTGGCGCGCGACGTGGGCGCGCTGCCCCGCGACCCGATGGACCGCCGCCTGATGGCCCACGTGGCGGCACGAACGTTTGACCCGGCACCTCAGGACACCAACCCGGCGGGCGACGCACTGCGACTGGATTTCACGGCGCCGCCCCCAGCGCCAGCCGACACCGACGGCGACGGCATGCCTGACAGCTGGGAGCGCGCCAGCGGCCTGAATCCGGCGGCGGCAGCGGACGGTAACACCACCACCCTGTCACTGGCCCGACTGGGGCGCGCCGGCTACACCAACCTAGAGGTGTACCTGCACGACCGTGCCCAGAACGTGGCCAGACCATAAAAGAACACAGCCAGCAGCCCCCGCCACCGTGGTGGGCAAGGGCTGCTGGGCAGGGCCAGAAGTGGGAACTGGCGGCTAGAAAAGGGCCTGCCGGTGGGGGCCGGCAGACCTGAAGATCAGCGTGAGGGTGGTTTTACGGCTGTGAGGGCGGCGTGACTGGAGCCTGGGTGCCTGGCGTGGCGGGGTCAGGGGCTGCCGGCTCGGGCGCGACGGTGCCGTCCGGGGCTGTTTCAGGCGCCGCTGGCTCTGTGGATTCGGTGGCCGGGTCTTCAGAGTCCGTGGCGGGTTCCCCGGTCTCAGAAGTGTCGGTGGCCGGCGTCTCAGATTCAGTGGCTGGGTCTTCAGCAGACGCTGGGGTGTCCTCGGCAGCGGTGTCTTCAGCTGGGACCGCCTCTTCTTCAGCTGCAGCCGCCCCGGCAGCGGTGTCCATCACGCGCGACAGGGCCACGACGGTCAGCCCAAACTGGGTTCTGGTGCTCAGCTCGTAGGTCTGGTCATCTTTCTGAAGGCGTAGGGCGGTTGCGGTGGTCCCGGTGCCTGCTGGCTCGTTCTGCGCAGGCGTATACCCTTCAGCTGCCAGCGCTTCGGCGGTGCGGGCCAGGGCGTCTTCAGTCCCCGCCGCGTAAATTAGCGCCTCACCCAGCACGGTGGGCACGGTTTTCAGCACCTCCTCGCCGCTCAGCACTGGGACCTTTACGCTGCCCGCAGCAGGCAAGCTGGCGGGAGCGCTGCTCTCCGGGGCAGCTTCGGCTTCGGCGGGGGTGGCCTCAGCCGGGGCAGTGGTGGGCGCCACCTCGGTTGCAGGCGCCGTGTCTGTGGCGGGGGCCGGCTCGGTGGCTGGCTCCGCCGGCTCAGTGGTCGCCGGGTTGGTCGGTGTCTGTGCAGGTGCCGTCGGTGCTGGCGGTGCGGGGATGGTCTGGGTCGCTGGGAGATTCAGGTTAGGCAACACGGGTTCGCCACTCTGGGCCAGGGTCGGGCCAGCGAGCAGACTCAGAGTAAGCAGGGCCAGAACCGAGCGGGCAGAAGAAGGGAAAGTTCGCATGTCACACCTCTGGGACGGGGCCGCGTCGGGCACCCTGAGAAAAAGTGAACGGCGGCGCGGCGCCTGTTCCTGCCTTTCACCCTGCCGCCGCGACCTGCGCTTTCTCTGCGGGCAGGCTCAAGGGGGCACCTGGCCTTTTCTCAGGGCGGCGCCAGCGCCGGCTCACCGGGCTCAGGGCCACGTCACAGCGGCTTCATCTGGGCACGGTCAAAAGGCCGAGTGGGAGCGGGGCTCTCTTATGCCGTTAACTCAGGGCCGAGGCTGGAGGATGAGGCAGGTTCTCACCGCGCCGGGCCGTGTGGGTGGGCCTCCAACCCTGCTGCATGAGGGCTGAATCTCATGGGGCGGTTGATCGGGGCTGCCATCGCCAGCGTCCCAGGCGGCATTTCTCCTTACATCCAGCCCATCCTCTATGGCCCCTTCCTTGGTCCACTTGCCCTGGTGACCTTGAAGTCAGCTGCCGTAAGGGGCATGTCAGGTCCGGCGCGCAAGATTGCGTGGCGTACAAGGAACGGCGCACTGCGCTTTTCGCTTCTGAAAGGAGGCTTCTGATTCATGACGCTGCATGACCAGACGGGCTTTACCGTCAATCCGCTGCTGTTTGTGCCGGTGGCCAACTTTCCCCAGGTCACCGCGCTGCCTGAGCGCCATACCCTTCCCGGCGCCGAACTGCTGGTGTTCCGCTTTGCCAATGGCTACGGCGCCGCCGTGACCCGGCAGATGTCGCGCCCCGACGACACCGCCTTTGAATTCTGCGTGCTGGACTGCACTCTGCCCGAGCCGCAGCCCTGCCTGACCACGCCGGTCGCGGCGGCCTTCCGCTCGGGGCTGTCGCACACCGACGCCCACGCCCTGCTGATGCTGGCCGAGCGCCTGCCGCTACACGAGCGCTGTGTGGAGGCGAACACCGCCCTGATTGAAGAAGAGTTCTAAGGTCGGTCCTTGGGTGTGCCCGGCGTTCCTGAACTGGACGCCGGGCACACTGCCTTGGGCCAAATGCAGACGGTTCAGCCTGAAGAACAGAGCGGCTCTTTGCCGCCAAGTACGCGATAGACGGCCCCATCCGCTATGCTGGGCGGACATCACATGAAGACCACACAGGGCAAGAGGCGTGGGGGGTGGGGCCGCCGGGTGGCCACCGGGCTGCTGGGGACCGCGTTGGTGCTGGGGGCCGCCGGAGCGGGCGGCTACAGCTGGCTGCGCCTGACCTCAGAGCCGCGCACGGCGGGCGCCCTGACGGCCGCCGGGCTGGGCCAGAGCGTGCAGGTCACGCGCGACGCCTGGGGCGTGCCGCACATTCGCGCGCAGACCGATGAGGACGCGGTATTTGCGCTGGGCTTCGTGCACTGGCAAGACCGCGCCTGGCAGATGGATTTTCAGCGCCGGGTGGCCCAGGGCCGCCTCTCGGAGGTGCTGGGCGAAGCCGCACTGGGCCAGGACCGCTTCCTGCGCACCTGGGGCTTTCAGCGCGCGGCCCTGTCGGCACTGCCGGCCCTGGAAGACCGCACCCGCCGCCTGATCCGCGCCTACACGGCAGGGGTCAATGCGGCGCAGGCCCAGGGCAAGGTGGCCCCGGAGTTCCGGATTCTGGGCTACCGCCCGGAGCCCTGGCAGGAGGTGGACAGCCTGTCGTGGAGCAAGCTGATGGCCTTTGACCTGGGCGGCAACTACGAAGAAGAGGTGCTGGGCACGCGGGTGGTGGAGCGGCTGGGCGAGGGCGGCCTGGACGCGGTGATGGCCCCGTATCCGGCCGGGGCGCCGACCATCCTCAGCGCCGATGAACTGCCGCCGCAGGCCGCCCAGCCAGCGAGCCGTCTCCCCTCCCAGGCGGTGCCGCCGGGCGCGCTGGCCGAGTTACGGGCCCACCTGGCCGCCGCACGCACGCTGGGCCTGCAGGCCGTGCCGGGCAAGGGCAGCAACGACTGGGTAGTGGGCGGCGCCCGCACCGAGAGCGGCAAGCCCATTCTGGCCGACGACCCTCACCTGGCCCTGACTGCCCCGATGCTGTGGTATCTGGCCGACCTTCAGGGCGGCGGGCTCAACGCCATCGGGGCCAGCATTCCGGGCCTGCCCGCCATCGTGATTGGGCGCAACGAGCGGGTGGCCTGGGGCGTGACCAACGTGAACCCCGACGTGCAGGACCTGTACCTGGAACCCGAAGACGCGACCTTCCGCACCCGCACCGAGGTCATTCGGGTCAAGGGCCAGCCGGACGTGACCCTGATGGTGCGCGAGAGTGCCCACGGCCCGGTGGTCAGCGGCGCCGGCGCCGAGGGGCTGGGGCCGCGCGTGGCCCTGAAGTGGACGGCGCTGGCGGCAGGCGACACCACGATGGACGCCTTTCTGGGCCTCAATTACGCGCAGAACTGGCCGGACTTTACCCGCGCATTGTCCCGGTACGTGGCCCCCAGCCAGAGCTTTGTCTACGCCGATGTAGACGGCAACACCGGGTACTATGCGCCGGGCCGCGTGCCCATCCGCCGGGGCTGGGACGGCAGCCTGCCGGTCAGCGGAGACGGCTCGCGCGAGTGGCAGGGCTTCATTCCTTTCGAGCAGCTCCCGCATGTGTACAACCCCAAAGACAACCTGGTGGTCACGGCCAACAACCAGGTGACCCCGCCGGGCTTCCCCTACGCACTGGGCAATGCCCGCAACTGGTCCGAGCCGTACCGCGCCGCGCGCATCACCGCGCTGCTTGAGGCTAAACCCAAACTCAGCGTGGCCGACGTGCAGGCCACCCAGACCGACACGCTCAGTCCCATGTGGCCGGACTTCAGGCCGCTGCTGCTGGCCGCGCGCCCTGCGGACGATGAAGCCCGGCGCGCCCTTGAGGCGCTGCACGGCTGGGACGGCCAGCAGACGGTAGAGAGCGTGCCCAGCCTGCTGTTTGAAGCCTGGATGATGGGGCTGCGCGAGATGGCCCGCGACGAACTGAACGACGAGACCGTCATGAACAGCCTCTCGGTCCTGAATCAGTTGCGTGGGGACGGCGAGCTGTGCGCCGTGCAGGGTCAGGGCGACTGCGCCTCTCTGCTGACCCGCACCCTGACGGCGGCCCTGACTGACCTGCGGGAGCGCCTGGGGCCGGATATGACCCGCTGGACCTACGGCCGGCTGCATCAGGTGGCCAGCAATCACCGCGCCTTTGGCAAGGTGAGCGCCCTGGCCTGGCTGTTTAACCACTCGGCGCCGACCCCCGGCGGCACGAACACCGTGAATGTGGCGCGCCCCGAGCACGGCACCTTCCGCCAGACGCACGGCCCCAGCTACCGCCAGATTGTGGACCTGAGTGACCCTGACCGCAGCCTGTATATCGGCAGCCTGGGGCAAGCGGGCAGTCCGCTGGCTCCGCACGCCGACGACCAGATGAAGCGCTGGATTGCCGGTGAGTACCTGCCCATGAGCACCCGCCCGCAGGACTGGGGCCAGGCGCGCACCCTGACGCTGCAGCCCACAGCGGGGTCAAGCGTTCCCTGAGACGTTGCGTTTACCCCAGACCAACCGGGCAGGGCGCAAACACAGGCCCTCGCGGCTCACAGTTCGCGTTTCCGAAAGGCCACCGCAACGGCTCCGTTTCCGCTGCGAGTGCCTGAACTCGGTAGACTGCCGGACATGGCTGAACCTTCCCGCGTGCGCGACGCGCTGCGCGCCAGCATGACCGCCTGGGCCACCCTAAGTGTGCGCGGCGACCAGGCGCGCGTGACCCTGACCCCCGATCTGGCTGTGCTGTCGGCGCAGCTGGACGCCATTGACCCCGGCTGGAGCCTGACCTGGGCCTGCGACCATGTGACGCCGCCCATCGTGCGCGCCCGCCTGGGCGTGCTGGGCGCCACCCGCGAAGGCCTGGCCACCGGGCACACCCTGGCCGATGCCAAATTGGCCGCCCTGGCCGACCTGGCCCGTAGCTACGGCGTGCAGCCCAGCAGCGAGGCGGTGTGGGTGGAATACGACCCCGAAGACGGGGCCAACACCGCCGAACTGGAAGCCGAGACCCCCGCGCCCCAGGCGCCGGCCAGCCGCCCCCTGCCCAAAGAGCCGCCGCGCGATCCCCAGATGGACAAGGCCCGGCGCCACATTGAAGACTTACTGGAGCAGCTGAAGGTGGCGGGCCGGGGCGGAGACGCCGCCCGCATCCTGATGCGCGGGTACGGCGAGACCCTGGACGAAAGCCGCGCCATCTACAAGGAACTGCAGACGCTGCTCAAAGGCTAGGGGCGCCTGAGTCCTTGGCCCACAGGCGGGCACCCCCAGACGGCCTGATGGGGCGCCCGCCGTCACCCGCTATGCTGGAGCCAATGCGGAAGTTCCTGGCTTTCGGTGACGTTCACGCCGATTTCGACACGCTCTGGGCGGCGCTGCGGGCCGCCAGCTGTGCCGATGGTGCGGGGCAACCCACGCCGCCTGTGCAGGCCGGGCTGTATCAGGTCATCCTGATCGGTGACCTCGTTCATCCTAAAAACGAGCGGGAATACAGCCGCCTGACCGGCCTGCCGCGCTTTGACCCCAAAGACCCCGACCACCTGTTCCTGGCGGCCCGTGAACAGGTCAAGCACCTTGAGCGCCTCAAGGCCTACCAGGCGGCGGCGCCGCACGCCATTCACATCATCCTGGGCAACCACGACGACGCCGTACTGAACACCAGCTACATGCTGGGCACCAGCGGCGGCCTGATTCACGCCGAGTTTGACCCGGCGCACGGCGGCCTGCACCTGCCTGACCACCTGGCCGCCTGGATGCGCACCTTCCCGCGCGAAATCCGGGTGGGGGATGTGCAGTTTGCCCACGTGTCGCCCCTGCCCGCGCACGCCTATTACGACGACCTGTTCTACGCCGACCACAGTTCCAAGCGCTGGTACCGAGAATCGCCCGAGTACGTGAAGATGGCCGGGCTGGAGTTCGGCGTCTACGGCCACACCCAGATGGAAGGCGGCATCCTGCTGCCCGAAGATCACCCCTTCGCCATGATTGACGCCCTGCATAAGCGCGAATACCTGGAACTAATGCTGGACTCGGGCCAGGAGTATCCAGTGCAGAGCGTGCGCGCCGCCCCGTTCTGAACGGACGAAGCTGTGACCTCCTGAAGCGTGAGTGCGTGAGTCTGGAGAAGCGCTCCGCACCGGCCGACCCCGCCCGCCTGAGCAGGTCAGAGCAACAGGTCGTTTCAGCCCAGCGCCCCACAAGTGTGGCGCGGTTGACAAGCCCGCAGGCCGCCGTTATCCTTAACCCCGCTGCTTTTTGCAGCTTCTTCCAAAGCGTTTGGTCCGGTAGTGTAGCGGTTAGCATATCTGCCTGTCACGCAGAAGGTCGCGGGTTCAAATCCCGTCCGGACCGCCAAGGAAGGCTAGGTAGCTCAGCTGGTAGAGCAAACGACTGAAAATCGTTGGGTCGCCGGTTCAAGTCCGGCCCTGGCCACCAAGAACGCCCCCGCTTACGCGGGGGTTTTTTCTGTTTCCCCCATCACGCGTTCCAGCGCCGCATACGCCCCGCCCTGACGGCGCAGCACCTCCGGCGGGCCGTCCTCAACCACCACGCCGCCGCGCAGCACCACGACGCGGTCGGCCGTGCGGGCCAGACTCAGGCGGTGGGTGACCATCAGGGCGGTGCGGCCGCGCATGAGTTCATTCAGGGCCGCCACCACCTGCGCCTCGCTCTCGGCGTCCACGGCGCTGGTGGGTTCATCCAGCAGCAGGACGGTGGGCCGGGCCAGCAGCGTGCGGGCAATCGAGAGGCGCTGGCGCTGCCCACCCGAGAGCCGCACCCCACGCTCTCCGACCACTGTCTCCAGCCCTTCAGGCAGAGCTCCCACAAACTTCTGGGCGTGGGCCGCGTCCAGAGCAGCCTGAACCTCCTCGTCGGTGGCCTCTGGGCGGGCGTAGCGCACGTTATTGCCCACAGTGTCGTGAAAGAGAAAGGTGTCCTGGGACATCAGGGCGGCGTGGGTACGCAGGCTGCCCAGCGTCAGCTGGCGCACGTCCACGCCGTCCAGCGTGACGCGGCCGGCCTGCGGGTCGTGGGTGCGGGTCAGTAGGCCCAGCAGCGTGCTTTTGCCGGCGCCGGATTCGCCCAGCAGGGCCACGCGCTGACCGGCGGGAATATGCAGGCTGACGCCGCGCAGCACCGGGCGGGCCGGGTCGTAGCCAAAGGTGACCCCCTCAAAGTGCACCTCGCCGCGCGCCGGCTCAGGCAAAGGCAGAGCGTCCGGGCGCTCCTGCACCGCCACCGGGGCGTCCAGCACCTCGAAGACGCGGCCTCCACTGGCCGCCGCCCGCTGCAACAGGTCGCCAATATTCACGAGGTCGTCAATGGGGCCGTAAAAGTAGCGTCCGTAACCCCGGTAAGCCAGCAGGCCGCCCAGCGTGAATTGTCCGGCCAGAATCAGCCACGCGCCGCCGCCCAGCATGATGACGTTGCCCAGGTTGCCCACGAAGCGGGCGCGGGGAAAGGCGCGGTTGCGCAGCCGCACGGCCTTGACCTGTTCGGCGTACAGGGCCCGGCCCAGGGCCGCGATGCGCGCGGTTTCGGCGGCCTCACGCGCAAAGCCCTGCACCACGCGCATGCCGGCCAGGCGGTCGTTCATCAAAGCACTCAGGTCGCCCAGGCGGGCGCGGGCGGCGCGGTAGGCCGGCTGCACCGTGCGGCCGTAGCGCCACAGCATGAGGCCTACCGCCAGCATGGGCAGCGTCGTCAGGACGCCCAGCAGCGGCTGCAGCGCGATAAAAATCCCCACGACCCCCACCAGGCGCAGGGCGTTGGCCAGCACCGCGTCCGTGCCGCGCACCAGCACGTCCCCCAGGGCGTCCACGTCCCCGGTGAGGCGGGCCAGCAAGTCGCCCGTGCGCTGGGCTTCAAAGTAAGCCGCCGACTGACCCTGAACTTTGCGGTAAAGCGCCACACGTACGTCCAGCATGAATTGCTGACCAGCGCGCTCCAGCAGCAGGCCGCGCCAGGCCGACAGCACCTGTTGCAATGCGAACACCGCCACCAGCAGCGCCAGCTGCCACCCGATCAACACCCAGTCTCGAGCTGGCAGGCCCTGATCCACCACGCGGATCCAGACCAGCGGCGGGTACAGCTCGGCGGCCACGCTGCCCAGCAGGAGCAGCAGGCCCGCGCCCACCGTGCGTCGGTAGGGCGTCAGCAGCCCGTACAGGCGGCGCAGGACAGAAGGAGACGGCGTGGGCATGGGGGGCAGGCTAGAGGAAAGCGGGCGTGCAGACCGGCGCAACGCCACCTTCTCAAGCTGGGCTCCCAGTCAGCTACACTACAACGTGTCTGATCCTACATTGACGGCCATCCCTGTGCTGCGCCGGGCGCTTTGGACCGGCCTTATCCTCGTCGTCGTTCCCTTTTTCGCTCATCTGACGTTTGGACACGAAACCCGTTTTGAGGCCACAGGCCGCGAGCCGACACTGGATGGCTGGAAGGTCGATGCCTTAGCCCTCATTCTGGTGCCTCTTGGTTTGATCACCGCTTACCGTGCCCGGCAGCGCTATTTGGACGTGGCTGGGACACTGCAGCGCGACGAGGCCGTCCTGTGGTGGCTGGTGGTGAGTGTTGGGGTGTGCAAGCTGCTAACCGCCGTGACCATTCACCGCTGAGCCTGTCCCCTATCCTGTCTCCCATGACCACCCAGACCCACCCCGATGAACGTATTCCTGTCGTGGTGGTGGGGGGCTTTCTGGGGGCCGGCAAGACCACACTGGTCAACCACCTGATTCGCAGCCTGCCGCACCGCCTGGGCGTGATTGTCAACGAATTTGGCGCGGCGGGCGTGGATGGCAGCCTGATTGAGCGCCTTCAGGACGATGTGACCGAGCTGACGGCCGGCTGCCTGTGCTGCACGGGGCGCGACGACCTGCTGCGCGCGCTGGTGACCATCGCCATGCGCGAGCACAAACCAGACGCCGTGATCGTTGAACTCTCGGGTGTGGCCGACCCCACCCCGGTTCTGACGACACTGCTGGAGCGCTCGGTGCGCGCGGCCTTTCGAGTCACCACGCTGGTGGCGGTGGTGGACGCCCGCCACGCCCTGCAGACCCTGCGCGACCACCCCGAAGCCGCGCGGCAGCTGGCCTACGCGAATGTGGTGGTGCTGAACAAAACCGATCTGGCGGACCCAGGCCTGCTGGCCCACGCTGAAGGCGTGCTGCGCGGCATCAACCCGCTGGCCGAGGTCAAGAAGGTGGAACAGGGTCAGGTCAACGCGGCGGCGCTGCTGGCCCGCGACGATTTTGACCCCCGCGTGCTGGACGGTGTGGACGTACAGGCGGTTCATACTCCGGGTTTGAAGTCATTTACCCTGCGCGCCGCGCGGCCCCTTGACCCGTACGCTTGGCAGCGCTTCATGACCGATTACCTCCTGTCGCGTCCAGCCGAGGTTCTACGGGCCAAGGGGTTTCTCGACCTGCACGGCTACCCGCAGCGCATCCTGTTTCAGGCGGTGCGCGACCTGTTTACGGCCGACGCCTGGGAAGAGGGCGACGGCACCTCCGAGCTGGTGGTCATTGGGCGCGGGCTGGACCGGGCCGAGTTTGAAGGGGCGTGGGCGGCGTGCCTGACCCCGGACCCCGCCGACCTGATTCCCGACTAAGCCGGGCCATGAACCCCCCTCAACCGGCTTCCCACATGCCGGCGCCGCGCGGGTGCGACGGTAGGGCCAGGAGGTTTCACCCATGCTTCAGCGCCACGAACCCCCCGCCCACGCCGCCGAAGACCTTCTCAGCAACCACGACACCTTAGAAACGGTGGCGGACCGGTTGCAACTGCTGCTGAAAGCCGCCGAGACGACGCTGCCACCTGCCGTCGTGAATGCCCTGCATGGCGAGTGGCTGGGCCACCCCATTCACCCCATTCTGATTCATCTGCCGCTGGGCGGCTGGGTGGTGGCGGCAGCGCTGGACCACCTGCCGGCCCACACACCAGGCGGCAATGATCACGCCGCCGACCTGGCCCTGACGCTGGGCACTCTGGGCGCTGTCGGCTCGATTGCCACCGGCTGGGCCGACTGGGCCAACACGCGCGGCGAGGCCCGGCGTACGGGCTTTATTCACGGCGCCCTGAACGAAGTCGCCTTTTTCCTGAATGTGGGCTCGCTGCTGGCACGCAGGAAAGGGAAGCGCGGTCTGGGGAAGGCGCTCTCGGGCGCTGGGCTGCTGCTGGCCGGCGCGGGCGGCTTTCTGGGCGGCGAACTGGTGTACCGCCATGGCCTGGGCGTGGGCCAGACGCTGGCGCACCGTCAGGGCTAAGATCGGAGGCCGGCTGTTCCGATTTGTCAACTCCACGGCCGTCAGCCCGCTCTATGGCGCAGCTTTGTGAGTCCACTCGGATAAAATCGTTGTTGCAACCGATTTCATCCGAATTCACGGCTCACAGCCTGCGGTTCAGAGGGCACACCGAGGCTGCTCTATTCCCACCACGCCGCCCGGCGTTCGCGCTGTTCACCCCCAAAGGAACGGCGACCGCCTTAGCATGGCCACATGGCCCTGCACCCTGACCTGAAGTTCCCCACGCCCCACGAACTCGACACCCTGACTCCAGGGGAACTGGCCGGGCGCATGAACGCGCTGTCGGGCACACTGGGAGCGCGCCTGGGCATTGAATTTACCGAGGTCAGCCGCGAGCGCGTGGTGGCCAGAATGCCGGTAGAAGGGAACCGCCAGCCCGCCGGCCGCCTGCATGGCGGCGCCAACCTCGCCCTGGCCGAGGAATTGGCCAGCGTCGGCTCGTGGATGAACCTGGACCCCACGCGGCAGGTGGCCGTCGGCGTGGACCTGAACGGCACCCATGTGCGCGGGGTGACCGGCGGCTGGGTCACCGGCGAGGGGACCCTGGCCTACCGGGGGCGCACCGTGCTGGTCTGGGCCATTGAGGTCAAGGATGAGCGGGGCCGCGTGACCAGCCTGGCGCGCTGCACCTGCAACGTGATTGCGGTCGGTGCATAAATGATCGGAGGACGTGGGCTGGAGGAAAACCCCACAGCCCACGTCCTCCGGCCCACACCCTTATTTGCCCAGGGCCCGGCTAAAACTCTGTGCGGCCCGCAGGCGCATGTCCTCTATGGCCGCCTGGTCGGGCAGCACCCGGCGCAGGGCCTCGTCGGCCACGCGGCCAGGGTCCAGGGCGACGGCGTGGGCGGGCGCCCCGGCGTCGGTGCAAAAGCCCTGCACCTTGGGGTCATAGGCAATACCGGAAAAAGGCGTGCCGCTAGCCGCCGCCAGAATGACGGCGTGCAGGCGCACGCCCACCACGTAGCCGCTGCCCGCAATGGCGTCCAGGGCCACCTGGGGGTCACGGGTGCTGAGCACCTCGTCGGCGCCGAGGCTGTGGGCGGCCTCGTCGTCGTGGTCAGGCATGAAGCTCAGGGCGGTCACGCGGCGGCCCTCTGCTTGCAGGGCGCGCACCACGTCGCGCAGCCGCTCGGTGGCTTCGGTCACGTCACCGCGCGGGGCCACGACGACGCGCATGGGGTCACGCCTGAGGCCGGGGGTGGGGGGCAGCAGCAGGGCCGGGTCGCCGCCCAGCTGGGCCTGAACGCCCAGGGCCGCCAGGGTGTCCACGCTGCCCTGGTCGCGCACAATCACCTGCACGCCGCGCAGGGCGGCGGCGACCTTGCGGCCACCCTGCGCGCTGAGGGGACCGACACTCTGGTTAAACACCACCACGCGGCGGCGCAGCAGCTTGCCCAGCCGGATCACCGCCAGGTAGTAGGTCAGCGTGCGCGCACTCGTCTTGTCCTGCAGGAGGCCGCCGCCGCCCGACAGCAGCACCCCCGACCGCACCAGCGCCCCCAGCACCGCCGCCGGCTGCATGCGGGCCTCGCTTTCGCAGCCGTAGGTGCGGGCCGTCTCTTCGGGGGTGTTGGAGAGCAGCAGGGGCGACGCCCCGTATTTGCGCAGTTCGCGGGTGATCGCCAGGGCAATCGCCTCGTCGCCCGTGTTGCCAAAGCCGTAGTAGCCGCTGACGGTGACTTTCATGCGCGGGCCTCGGGCTGCGGGCGGCCACTGTAGGTCTGCCACAGGCGCAGCGCCTGTTTGACCAGCCAGATGATGACCACCCCGGCGGCCAGCCCCGCCGCCAGCCCCAGAAAGCAGCGCTGGGCGCTGATGAGCAGCGGCGTGTGAAAGTGCGAGAACGTGTTCAGGATGCTGGCCTGGCCCACCACCCCACCTAGAATCAGCAGCGCGCTGAAGTAGCCGGGCAGCACGCCGCTGAGGCCCACCAGCGCCAGCGGATGCCCCGCCAGCTCCTTGAAGCGTGGGCGCACCAGGCTGTCTTGCAGGTCCTGACGAATGCGGGCCTCGGTGTCACTGACGCTGGCCCCGGTCGTGTTGCCCCGGCGCAGGAACACCAGCGCAAACACCGCCAGGCCCAGGCCCATGACCACCACGTCCCCCAACTTGATAGGAGCGTTGTAGATGTCCCGCGCCGTCTGGCGCAGGTCCTGGCGGGGCAGGAAGCTCAGGCCCACCAGCACCAGCGGCAGCAGCAGCGTCAGGCCCACGCCCCGGAAGGGTTCCAGGCCCAGCACACTGTCTTTGTTGGCCCCCAGCGCCGAGACGAACAGCACGCCGGCCAGGCTCAGGCCCGTCGCCAGAAACCAGTCGGTGACCCGGTGGCGCCGCAGCACCAGCCCCAGCGCCGGGAAGGTAACGGCCGCCACCAGAGCCGCGCTGGCAAAGGGGTCCAGCTTGTTCAGGGCGAAGGCCAGCGCCGCCGACCCCGCCGCCACCAGCAGCCCCAGCCGCACCAGGGAAAAACTGAGGCCCAGCAGCAGCAGCGCCGCCAACGGTCCCACCAGGCTCAGCAGGCGCAGCGCCGTGTTGTCCTGAAAGGGCGCGATCACGGGCTCTGTGATCCGCACGCCCGACCGGCCCAGCAATTCGGTGGTGCGGGCCAGCAGGGCCTCGGTTTCGCCAATCGTGGGATAGGGGCGCAGGTACAGCAGGCGCATCGAGCGCTCGCGGGCGGCCAGGTTGTACTTGCTGGCCAGGGTCAGGGGGTCGAGGCGATTTTGCCAGCTGGGGTTGACGCTGAAGGTGCGCGCCGCGCCGCGCCCGGCAATCAGGGAGTCCAGGCCGCGCTGGGGCGTTGCCTCAATCAGGGCGGGCAGGCGCGTGCCCAGCCGCTCGTTGATTTTGCTCAGCAGTTCGGGGGTGCGCGCGCCAATCACCTCGTCGCCGTTAAACAGGATGAACGGCACGTCGGGCCAGTCGGCGCCGGGTTCACGCAGGGCGTCGTCGGCGTAGGGCCGGTACACCACGGTCAGCCCTTTGGCCTTCAGGCGCGCCAGCAGCTCCGTATTAGGGCCGGTGGGCAGGAAGGTGGGATCGGTGGGCCACTCCACCCAGGTTTGCCCCGCCGCCTGCACGGTGCGGGTGGGAATGGTGTAGCGCGCCGGGAGCGCCTCGGCCGCGCCAGGCTTCACCGAGCGCAGGTAGACGTTCTGCGCCTTGACCGGGGCGCCGGGCACATCGGCCAGCAGGTCGGCGCCGGTTTTCAGGACGACCTCGCCGCGCTGCACCAGACTGCCCACCACGTCCTCGTAGAGCGCCACGCCGTTGACGCCCAGCCGCTGATACCGCTCCAGCAGGACTTCTGGTTCCAGGCCAAAGCGGCGGGCCTGGGCGGTCACAGCCGGGTAGTCCATCACCAGGGCGGCCGTCTTCTGCGACTGCTCGTAACTGACCCGCTGAAAGGCCAGCACAAAGGCGGGAATCAGCGACAGCAGGATGAGGCCCAGCAGCGCGGGCGTCCAGGGGTGCCGCGTGGCGGGCGGCAGGGCCACGCCAGAAGGCAGCGCAGCGTCGGGGCGGGTGGGGGCGGGCTGGGTCACAGGCACATCCTAAAGGGCGGGTGAAGTGGGGGCGGGGGCAAGGCGGACAGGGGGCATGACAGGTCAGCATGCCCGCCGGGGATGCGCGCGGGCATCCTCCGAAAGAAAGGGACAGGAAAGGAGGAGAGAACATCTGGGCTGGGCAATCTGGTCAGCCCACCTACTTTGGGGGAAGCGCGGCGCCAGACCTCAACAGAACTGAAGGGCGACACTGTTGGCAGTGAGCGAACCCCCACGGACCAGAGTTTTTCCTACTGCCCACTCCCTACTTCCTCCTGTCCACGCCCCTAAATCGTCGTGCGGATGCGCGCGGCCAGCATGTCCAGGGCGGGCTCGTTCATGCCGCCGTGGGGAATAATCACGTCGGCGTAGCGCTTGGTAGGTTCCACGAAACTCAGGTGCATGGGGCGCACGTATTCCAGGTACTGCTCGATGACGCTTTGCGGGGTGCGGCCCCGCTCCTGGGTGTCACGCAGCAGGCGGCGGATAAACCGCACGTCGGCGTCGGCATCCACAAAGACCTTAAGGTGCATGCGCTCGCGCAGCCCCTCGTCGTACAGGGCAAAAAACCCCTCCAGCACCACCACGGGCGCGGGCAGCACGGGGGTCGTCTGCGCCGAACGGGTGTGCTGCGTAAAGTCGTATTCCGGCATGGCGATAGGCACGCCCGAGAGCAGGGCGTCCACATGCTCGCGCAGCAGCGCCCAGTCAAAGGCCGCTGGGTGGTCATAGTTGGTCTTCAGGCGGGTCTCGAAGGGAATCTCGTCCTGGTTGCGGTAATAGTTGTCCTGGCTCAGCACCGCCACGCCGCCGCCGCCCACCGTCTCGATCACGCGGCGGGTCACGGTGGTCTTGCCGCTGCCCGAGCCGCCCGCCACGCCGATCACGAAGGGCAGGCTCACGCGCGGCCTCCCCGGCCCTGCCCGGCACCCAGCGAGCCGATCAGGTCAATGCGCCGCTCCGCCATGCGGCGGGCCACCACATGGGGAGCCTTGCCGTACTGCTCGGCCGCCTGCGTGATGCGCCCCACCGTCTGGTAGACCCGCTCGGCGGCCTGGTTCATGTCCAGCCCCGTGGCCGCGGCAATCAGCCCCGCCGAATTGATAGCGAAATCCGGCAGGTACACGATGCCCGCCTCTTTGACCGCCGCCTCGCCCCGGCGGGTGAGGGGATGGTGTTCGCCGCCCGCAATCAGGCGGCACTGCAAGCGGGGCACGTCCTCGCTGCGGATGGAATGGCCGTAGCCGCACGGCGCCAGGATGTCGCAGGGGGTGTCCAGCAGTTCGTGGGCGCCCACCACCTTGATGCCTTCCAGGTCTTCAGCCAGGGCCTCGGCGCGGTCGGGGCGCTCATCGGCCACGGTCAGGCGGGCGCCCTCGCGGTGCAGGTGCGCGGCCAGGGTGCGGCCCACAGCCCCCACGCCCAGAATCGCCACGCGCACGCCGCGCATACTTTCGGAGCCCAGCGCAAAGCGCGCGGCGGCCTTCATGCCCCGGTAGACACCGTAGCCCGTCACCGAACTGGTGTCGGTGTTCATGCCCAGCGTCGAGCCGGTTTCCTGCGCCACAAACGAGATATCGGCGGGACTGACGCCAATATCCTCGGTCAGCACCACGCGAGACTCCATGGGGCGGACCTGACGGCCCAGCGCCCGGAACAGGGCCTCGCGGGCGTGGGGGTCGTCCATGCCGCATTCAGGGGTCATCAGGACGCAGGCGCCGCCGCCGTAGTTCAGGCCTGCCAGGGCCGCTTTCAGGGTCAGGCTCTCCGACAGCGCCAGGGCGCCGCGCACCGCCAGGTCCTCGTCCTGCTCGCGCAGTCTCACGCCCGCGATGGCCGGCCCCAGCACCGTCGAATGCACCGCCAGCGCGGCGCGCAGGCCGCTGGGGGCATGGTGAAGCAGCGTCAGGGCCTCGTGACCGCGCGACCCCATCTCTTCAAGTATCTGCATAAATGGCTTCTCCTGTGGCCGCGCCCGGCGCCTGCGGGGCAGGGGACGCGCCAACCAGAAAGCAGCCTAGCACCCGTGCCCCGCAGGCGACAGGGACGGGATTCCCCGGGCCTGCGCCTCAGGTGAACGCCGCATGAAAGAACGCTGTCAGAGGCCAGGCGGCACCCTAACGGGCATGCTGATGTTGGAAGCGCGACCAGTGCTGGTGCCCGTGTGGGGCGCCTGCGCCGCGTGCCCGTCGCCGCGTCCCGTACAATGGGCCGCACAAAGGGGGAACTGAATGGAACGGATTGCGCCGCTTGCCCAGGTGCTGGCAGAAGCGAACGGGATTGACTGGCAGAAGATTCAAGGCTCCGGAGCCGGCGGTCAGATCGTCGAACAGGACATTCTGAACTACCTGTCGCGTGTGATGTCTGGCGAGGAAGATCCGCCCGATACCCCGGTGGACCTGCCGCCGCCCGATTGGAACGGCGAGGAAGTGCCCAGCGCCGCCATGCTGAACCAGGCCGGCATGAACGCCGACATGCTCAGCCGCGCGGGCGTGGACACCGACCTGACAGCCTTTGTGGAGCAAACCCGCACCGCTTCCCCCGAGGTGCCGGCCACCCCCGCCCCCAGCAATCTGGACGAGGACACCGAGTTCGAGCTGGACGACGAGCCCGAAGTGGCGCCCGCCCCTGTTGCCGCCGCTCCGGTGCCGACTCCCCCTGTGCCCGAGCCCGTGGTGACCCCTACCCCCGAGCCGGTCATGCCTGCGGCGGCGGCCCCCATGCCCGAGCCCACCCCAGCGCCGGTCACCCCACCCCCGGCGGCGCCTGCGGCCCCGGCCGGTGGTCTGAGCAGCCTGCTCTCGCGCCTGTACCAGAAGCCGGCCCAGCCAGAAGCGGCGCCGGCCCCCGCACCCACCCCCATGCCCGAGCCGGTGGCCACCCCTGTGGCGGCCCAACCCGAGCCGATGCAGATCCCAGTGCAGCCAGAACCCGTGCAGCCAGAAGTGGCGGCGCAGCCCGAGCCGACCCCCGTGCCTGAGCCCACCCCTCTGCCCGAGCCCGTCGCCGCGCAGGCCGAACCTGCCGCCGAACCCGTGCAGCCCGAACCCACCCCAGAGCCGGTCGTGGCCGAGCCAGAGCCTGTGGCACCCACACCCGAGCCTGAGCCTGCTCAGCCGGAAGTGGCCGCGCAGCCTGAGCCGGCTGTGGTCCCCACGCCCGCTGCCCCCATGCCTGCCGCGCCGGTGCCGGTTCAGACCCCGGCTGCACCTGCCCAGGCCCCCACTGGCGGCGTGTGGTTCGGCACCTACCTGCGCCGGGGCGCAGACGTGGCCGCCCTGTACGACCTGCGCGATCAGGTCAGCCGCGCGCTCTCGCAGGAGCTGCCGCTGGGCCTGCTGGTCGCCCGCGCCGCGCAGCGCCACGCCGACACCCTGGGCCTGAGCAGCGTGGCCCTGGACGGACAGGGCCGCACGCACACCGTGGGCGGCGGCAGCCTGCGCGACGCCGTGACGGCGCTGGACACCACCTTTGACGGCACGCCCGACCTGCTGGTCGTGGACGCCGCCGCCCTGGACCTGGACGACCTGCACTACCCGCAGACCGTGACCCTCAGCGTGGGCCGCACCGAGAACGGCCGCGCCACCCTGAGCCTGAACGGCGACGTGGAAACGGCACGCGCCGCGCAGTTCCTGGCGCAAGTGGCCGGCACCCTGGAACAGCCTATTCTGCTCGTGCTGTAAAGCAGACCAAGAAGGCGGCGGACGTGAATCTCACGTCCGCCGCCGCCTTTTGACCCATACAAGCCTGAAGGGAGCCATTTGCAGACGGTGGAATCCAAAGAGGGAGAGCAAAAACACAGCAGGGTCCAGGCATGGTGTTGGTTCACCTGGGCAGTTCTGGTGTGCAGGGCTGACAAATGGCCTCTGCATTTACATCTCTGGGTCTGAATCAGCCCAGGTTGCGCGGCCTCGTGCAGTGAAGAGGAACGCAAGCAATTGTGCCATCTAGAAAACACCAATCCACTGGCTCGCCCCCCAGAAGCCTGAAAGGAGATACACCGAGCTTTTACATGGGGGACACACCAGGAGCGCTGCGGCACTCTGAGCACAGGGTCACTGGCACAAGTGTCCTCAAACCGTCCCCACTTCCGAAAGGTTTCGCCAGCTGATTTGTCTAAAGACGTTGGTCTCTGTTCCAGCAAGTCACGTGAATTTTGAGCCTGAGCGGCGTCATCTCAAAGTTGCCATCTGGCACTGGTCCAGGCATTGGCGGTCTTCTCACCGCCATCATCTGAGCTCCCTTGATCTGAAGGCAGCCTTGAGAGCTTGTTGGTCCAGGCTTCGCACCTGAAGCCAATTCGGGTATTTCTCCCCAAGTGGACCAGCCGAACTTTCTAGGTTGGGGTTCTGCGGCGCCCCTGGCCCGCCCTCAGGAGCCTGCCCATGACCCAGACCTTTTCCGCCGCCCGGCGCATCCCAACCCCCTCCGCCCAGAGCTACCACCTGATTTGCCGTGGCGAGGCCCAGGCCACCCGAGGTGCCGTGACCCCGCAGGTTCAGGCTGTCCACAGCGCCATTCGCAGCAAGATTCTGGCAAACGATTTTTCCTGTGTTGCCGCTCGCGCCTCACTGAATACAGACTGCTACGCGCTGGGCTGTTACGGTGAGCTGACCGCAGACAGTACGGCGCAGATGCTGGCCAGTGACCTGAGCCGCTTCCTTCAGGACCAGGACCGCATGGGATCAGGCTTCACGTCCATGATTGCCACCTTTGACGGTCAGACACCAGCCGATGAACACGAGTTCGAGGCGGCGCTGTGGCACCTCCTGCGGGCCATACACCGCCTGGATGACGCCGATTACAGCCCTGAGGTCAGCTGCGACCCGAATGACCCGCGCTTTGGATTTTCATTTGGAGGCCGCGCATTTTTTGTGATTGGCCTGCATCCTGGCAGCAGCCGTCTGGCTCGCACCTTTCCTTTTCCGGCGCTGGTGCTGAACGCCCACCGCCAGTTTCAGGCGCTGCGCGATACTGGCCGCTACGGCCGCATGCAGGACACCATTCGCACCCGCGAACTGAAGGGGCAGGGCAACCTGAATCCCAACCTGGCCGATTACGGTGAGGCCAGCGAGGCCCGCCAGTATTCTGGCCGTGCGGTGGAGGCTGACTGGGCTGCCCCTTTTCCGCAGGCACCACAGGGCCGCTGCCCCTTTGGTCACAGTTAAGCAGCATGCCTCTTGAGCAAAAGTTGTGGCAGCAGGCGTGTGTAGGACCCTGGCCGCTAGGGTGAACGCCATGAGTCTTCCCACCCACCGTATTCCCCCGCAAAGCGGGACAGGTTTTCTGCTGCGGCGCGGCGACGTGCTGGTGGTGATTGATCCTCAGGGCGAGCAGGTGGCCGATCTAATGGCCTTTGCCCAGGAGAACCGCGAGGAGTGGCTGTCGTCAGGCCGCACCTTTGACTACAACGAGACTATTTACCTGACGACCGGGCATGTGCTGTACAGCAACCGCAGCCGCCCCATGTTCACGCTGCTACGCGATGACGTGGGGCGGCACGACTTTTTATTGACCCCCTGCTCGACAGAAACCTTTGAACTGCTGTATCCGCCTGGTACTGCCGAGGGCCACCCGAGCTGCTTTTCCAACCTGATGTCGGCCTTTGCGCCCTACGGCATCTCGCCCGACCAGATTCCTACCACCCTGAACATCTTTATGAATGTGCTGGTGGATGAGCGCGGCCAGGTCAAGATTGGCCCGCCCATCTCGCAGGCGGGTCAACGGCTGGAACTGCGCGCTGAAATGGACCTGGTGGTGGGTCTTACGGCCTGCTCTGCAGAAGGCAGCAACAACGGCACCTTTAAACCGATTGATTACTTTGTTCGGCCAGCAGCTGAAGACATAGAGATCTAAATCTCAGCTCAGCCCCGGCACGTACCCCGCCACCTCGGCCAGCAGGTCGCGGGCGGTCAGGTCAATACGCACGGGGGTCACGCTGATAAACCCGGCCTGCACCGCGCCGTAATCGGTGTCCTCGTCGTGGGCGTCGGCGGCGCGGCTGGTCCCGGCAACCCAGTGGTACTCCCGGCCCTCGGGGTCAGCCCGCGTCACGATGGCGTCTTCCCAGCGGTGTTCGCCCACGCGGGTCACGCGCACACCCCGGGGAACACCATGCGGAAAGTTGACGTTCAGCAGTGTCCGGGGCGGCAGGCCGCGCGCCAGCACCTGCTGGGCCAACCGGGCGGCGTACTCGGCGCTGCGGCCAAAGTCGTACTCGCCGCCTGGCGTGGCCTGCTGGCTGAAGGCAATGGCCGGCACCCCCAGCGTCATCCCCTCAATGGCGGCGGCCACTGTCCCAGAATGGGTCAGGTCGTCGCCCAGGTTGGGCCCCAGGTTGATGCCGCTCACCACAAGGTCCGGCAGGCCGGTCAGGTGTACGCCCAGCACCACGCAGTCGGCCGGGGTGCCGTCTACCCGGTGGGCCGGCACCTCGCCAAATCCGGCGGCGGCCGTGTGTTTGAAGCGCAGCGGGCGCCGGATGGTAATGCCGTGGCCAACCGCACTCTGCTCAACATCGGGGGCGCTGACCACCACATCGGCAAAAGTCGCCATCGCCAGGCCCAGCGCCTTGATGCCGGGGCTGAAAATGCCGTCGTCGTTGGCCACCAGCACGGTGGGCCGGTCTGCCTGTCGCTTGTGTGCTGCCATACCGCAGCCTAGCGCGGGCGCTTCAGTCGGGGCAGAGGACGTTGTGCTGAGCAGAGCGAGTGGTGTGCTGCTGCCCTTGAAGCTCAGAGCACCACGAAAAGCGCAGAGACTCATGCTCAGGCGAGTGGTCCCCCGCCTCCCCCTACCCAACGCCTTGAACTACTGTCCCGGTGTATGCACCTGCACCGGGCCACTGCCCCAGATCAGGTTCACCGTGACCTTGTGCTTGGCCGTGTCGTAGTTGGACGTCTGATAGGTGCCGCTCAGGCTATCCCCTACCGCCACGGTCCTCCTCTCCATAGTCAGCGCGCCAGATTCAAAGCGGTTCACGACCAGTTTGAGGCCCGTGTTCTGGGGCACATAGAGGTCCAGACTGCCGCTTTCCTGCCGCACCTGTGCTGTCAAGGAGGCCGCAGGGAGCTGAATGTCTACCGGCCCCGACCCCATCTTCACGTTCAGCCGGGTCAGGGGCAAGCCGCGCAAGTTCAGGTCCTGGCTTCCAGATTCCTGGGTGACATTGAGCGCCAGCGGCAGTTTGGGGCTCAGGCCCACGTCCCAGGCGCCTGAGGTCTGGCGGGCACCCACATAGGCCACCCCGTTTTTAACAGTCGGCTTCTGGCTGCCCAGGGTTGCACTCACCGCATGACTGAGGGCTGCTGTGAAAATGCCGCTGCCAAAGGTCAGGGTGACATCCACGGCGCGGTAGGTCTGCGCCGCAGCCAGACCAGTCAGAAGAAACGAGAGCAACACGGGAGCGCGCATGAAACCTCCAAAGACAGGGGACGAGGGCGGAACTGAACTGCGGTCATCCTCAAGTCGCCGCATGACGCCTCTATGAGCAGCAGCCCAAGCAGAAGACATAAAGAGGCTTTCCACTACACCCAAAGCCCAACATTTTCCTTCTTCAAAAGAACGATCCAGACGGATTGATCTGTCTTGACCCAGCTACAGACTAAAGACCAGCATTGTCTCGGTTGCCCCACTCACCTAACACTCGGCCAAGCCAGCGACTGGGTGGATTCACCCAAACGCCAGAGTCCCTGGGCACGATGACCCCATGTTCAGAACACCCAAATTGATCGGTGCCCTGGCCCTGGCCAGTGTGGGCTCAGTGGCGTGGGCCGAGCAGTACGTCCTCTCGACAGACTTTGGCCTCTACCAGCCGGCCACCCTGAAAGCGACCCTGAACGGTGTTCCGGTGGCCCTTTACCACAACGCCAACGGGTCGCTGGATGTCACGTCGCTGGTCAAGAAAGGCAAGAACACGCTGACAGTCGAGTGGATGCCAGGCAAGAACACCAACTCTTTTAACAAGTCAAGCCTCACCTTTGGGGCCCGGAACGGCAGCCAGTGGAAAACGCTGCTCAACCGCGTGGTCGAGAAGGGGACGGCGGCGGGCAGCACCAGCTTCGTCTTTATGGGCAACCCCAGCGCCGCGCCCAAGCCGGGCAAGATCGTGGTGTCTGGCAAATTCAGTCAATCGCAGCCCGCAGAATTTGAGGTCGCCCTGAACGGCGAGGTCGTGGCCAGCATGAATACAGACGGCAACACCGACCTGACTCCTTTTCTGAAAGCCGGGAAGAACGTGGTGACCGTCAAATACACACCCGGCAAGAACACCAATTCCTTTGCGGTTTCGACCCTGACGGTCGGCCAGCAGGTCGGTGACAAATGGAACAGTCTCCTGAAGTGGGGCCTGGGCCACGCCGATACCAAGCCAGGGTCGTTCACCTTTCCTCTCTACCGCTAAGGGGTACTAACAGAGCCACAAAAGCAAACGGCCGCGATCTCCCTCTTTTTGCTGCCGCAGTGTCAGGTCGAAGAAGGTACGCTGTGGGCACGATGAAAGCAGCGTCGGCCTTCCTGATATGCGGCCTGGTGGCGGGAGGCGCGGCGCTGGCTTCTGTTCACACCGAGCAGGTGCGGGCGCCTTCGGGTCGTCCCCTTCAGGTGCGCCGCGTGGCCTGCGCAGCGCCAGGCCGGCCCCCCCTCAGTGCGGCCCTCACCCTGGAAGAAGCAGGCCCCCTTCATTTTCAGGTTGTGCAGCTGGCGACCAACGCGGCCGGGGCCGAGGTGCTGGCGACGGGCCGCGCGCTGCCGCAGATTCAGCCGCATTACCAGCGGTATGTCACTCAGGGCCAGCCCATCGGCCGCCTGACCCTCTCGGCCCTGCTGGGCACCTGGCGCCTGTTTGGTCTAAAGTTTGACTGGGAAAAGGTCACCTACCGCTGCGCGCTGTCGTAGGTGACCTCAGCCGGGCCGCCTACTTGCCCTGCTGGGCGAGGCGCAGGTAATAGGCACTGCTCTTGTCGGCGGGGTCCAGCGTCACGGCCTGCTCGTAGGCACTGGCGGCGCCAGGGTACTCCTTGCGCTCGTAGCGGGCGCGCCCCAGCCAGGCCCAGGCTTTGGCGTACCGGGGGCTCTGCTCGGTGGCGGCCTGAAAGCCGGCCTCGGCGCCGGCCTTATCGCCCGCCGCGTATTTGCTGTACGCCGCGCGGAAAGTCTGCACGGCGCCCAGCCCGTACTGCTGGGCTTCTTGCACCAGCGTGAGGTTATAGCGGTCGGCGGCCGTGGGACTGGGCAGGGCCACCAGCGTGGTGTAGGCGTCGGCGGCGGCGTCAACGTTGCCCAGGTCCAGCGCCAGGCGGCCTGCTTCACGCTGGGCCTCGGCAAAGGTAGGGGCCAGGCGGGCCGCCGCCTGAAAGCCCGTCAAGGCCTGCGCCTTCCGTCCGGCTTCCAGGTCTGCGTAGGCGCGGCTGAAGGTGCGGGTGGCCTCAGGGCCGTACTGGGCGGCGCGACTGGTTACCCCGCGCAGGTAGGTCAGGATCTTGTCGCCGGGCGTCAGGGCCAGGGCGCGGTCGTACAGGGCCAGGGCCTCGGCGCTCTTGCCAGCTTCCAGGGCCGTGCGGGCCGCCCATGTGGCGCACAGCACGTTGGCCGGGTCAAAGCTCAGGCACGCGGCAAAAAACGAGGCGGCCTGCTCAGGCTGGGTGCGGGTGTAAGCCGCGTAGCCCAGGTTGTACTGCACGGTGGCGGCCGACTTGGCCTCTGCACTGTTTTTTGCCGCGCTGGGCGCCACCTTAAAGTAGGCGGTCCACGCCAGTTCCGCCTGACGCCAGAAGCCCACCTCGGTATAAATCTGGGCCCGCAGCCGCAGCACGTCAGGCTGGTCGGGCGCCGCCTGCACAGCGGCCTCGGCAGCGGCCGCCGCCTGTTTCCACAGGGGCTGGTCAATGTTGGCGCTGCCCTTGGGATAGGCGGTGCGGGCACGGGCGGCCAGGTCGCGCGCCTGGGCCGCCAGCTGGGTCGCGTTCTGGGCCGCCGTCAGGGCGCTTTGCGGCGCGGTAGGGGCTGCCGGGGCCGGGGTGGTTTGTGCCAGCGACATGGACGAGGTCAGGGCCAGCAGCAGGGTCAGGACACGCATGGCGCCATCACAGCAGCCGGGGCTGACCCCCAGCCTCTGGCTTCCCTAAGGGTGTATTTACCCTTCCCAGTTCCGGGGCAGGTCAGGCAGAGCGGGCCGTCAAAACAGCCGGTCTGGTAAAACAGGGTACTGTGAGCGATTCCGCCTCTTCCCCCCGCATTTACCCGCTGCGCCTGTACGGCGACCCGGTGCTGCGCCGCAAGGCCAAACCGCTGCTGCACACCGACCGGCTGACGGTGCCTGGATTCTCGCCGCAGACCGTGCGCCAGGTGGCCGACACCATGCTGGAGACCATGTTCGAGGCGCGCGGCGTGGGCCTGGCCGCCCCGCAGGTGGGCCTGCCCGTGCGGCTGTTCGTGGCTGTGGAATACGACGACGATGAAGAGGAAAACGAGGGCAGCGACACCCCCCTGAAGTCACGGGTGCTGCGGGAGTACGTGATGCTGAACCCGGTCCTGCGCGTGATCGACAAGAAAAAAGACCGCTCGTACCAGGAAGGCTGCCTCAGTATTCCCGGCATCTACGAAGAAGGGGTGGCGCGCGCCCGCGCGGTACAGGTCAGCTACACCGACCTGGACGGCGTGGCCCGCGTCATTGAGGCCGACGATTACTTGGCCCGCGTGTTTCAGCACGAAACCGACCACCTGGACGGGGTGCTGTTTCTGGACCGCCTGCCCGCCGAGGTCACCGAGGACTACCGCCGGGAACTGCTGGCCCTTCAGCAAAAGGCCAAGGCCTACCTGAACACGCTGGCCGCCCGCCCCCCCGGAGAGGGCCGTTGACCCCGCCCCGCGTGGCCTTTTTTGGCTCGCCGGCCTTTGCCCTGCCGGTGCTCGCCGCCATTCAGGCGCAGTTTGAGGTCGTGCTGGTGGTGGCCCAGCCGGACAAACCCGTGGGCCGGGGGTTAAAGCTGACCCCGCCCCCGGTGGCAGCCCGCGCCGCCGAACTGGGGCTGCCCCTGGCCCAGCCGAAGAAACTGCGCAGCAACGCCAGCTTTGAGGCCCTGCTGCGCGAATCCGGCGCCGATGTGGCCGTCACCTGCGCCTACGGCAAGATTCTGCCGGCGTCTCTGCTGGGGGTTCCCCGCTTCGGCTTTCTGAACACCCACACCAGCCTGCTGCCCGCCTACCGGGGCGCGGCGCCGATTCAGTGGGCGCTGATTCGCGGCGAGACCGTCACGGGCACGACCGTCATGCAGACCGACGAGGGCATGGACACTGGCCCGGTGCTGCTTCAAGAGGCGCTGCCGATTGCCCCCGAGTGGACCAGCCTGGACCTCGCCGACGCCCTAAGCGCCCAGGCGGCCCGGCTGATCGTGACCGCGCTGTCGGAGGTGGAGCGCCTGTCTCCGACCCCTCAGGACGGGGCGCTGGCCACCCACGCGCCGATGCTGACCAAAGAGGACGGCTTCGTGCGCTGGGGTGAGAGCGCCGCGCAGATCGTCAACCGGTCGCGTGGCGTGGCCGCCTGGCCACAGACCACCGCGTTTCTGGGCGGCGCGCGGCTAAAGCTGAGCGGGCTGAGCAGGGCCGAGGGTCAGGGCCAGCCCGGCGAGGTGCTGGCGGTTTCAGAGGAGGGCCTGCTGGTGGCCGCCCAGACAGGCGCCGTTTGGATTCAGACCGTGCAGCCCGAGGCCCGCAAGGCCCAGCCCGCCCAGCTGTGGGCCCAGGCAGCGGGCGTCTCGCGGGGCACCGGCTTTGACCTGTGGCAACCCGCAGCGGACTGACCACGTAGTTCTTTTCTGTGAGCCTCGCCTTTCCGCTGACCCTGACCTTCAAATTCAGCCTGCTGACCGAACTGCGGGTCACCGACGCCGGGGGACATCTCATTGCTCTGGTCAAGGAAAAGACCTTCAGCGTACGCGACGAGGTCAAGGTGTATGCCGACGAGGCCCGTACCCAGCAGACCCACGGGATCCGCGCCGAGGGCTTTCTGGCCGGCGCGCTGGACTGGAAAGCCCGGCGCCTGATGCGCCGCGCCGACGGCACCCCGGTTGGGGCCTTGCAGGCGCAGGGCGTAAGGACGCTCTGGGGCGCCCGTTACGACCTCCTGGGCCCTAGCGATGAGGTCCGGTTCAGCCTCCGTGACGACCACCCGTGGCTGGGCGTGCTGGAAGGCGTTATCGGCGCCATTCCTTTTGTGGGCGACCTGATCGCCATGGGTTTTGATTACCTGATCAACCCGACCTATACGGTCAGCGACGCAGGCGGGCAGCCCACCTACCGCGTCCATAAGAAACGCGGCTTTTTTTCACGCCGCTTTACCGTTGAGGCGCTGGGCAAGCATGACCCCGCCGACGATGAACTGGTGCTGCTGGGCCTGGTCCAGCTGGTGCTGCGCGAGCGCGAACGCGGCTGATGTCAGCCTCACAGCCGGAATGATAAGGATTTGTCGGCAACCCACCGCAGGCTACAAGCAGGGCTGCATAGCGGCGAGACAAGCTGGGAGAACACGACTCTGCCCATCCAATACGTCCTGAAATCAAAACTGTCCTGTCTTAGAAAGACTTGGCAAGAGCCGAACATGGCTGGGTTCCAGGCTCCGTATGGGCTCCTCAGTATTGTTGGGGAGCAGACAGCCGCCGGCTCAGCCTTTCCAGCTGGGCACGTCATTGCCGTACAGCGCGTGGGCGTCGCAGCGTTCCTTTAGGACGCAGACCGGACACCGGGGTTTGTGCCAGGAACAAACCTTTTGCCCGTGGGTCAGCAGGTTGATATGCAGTTCGTACAGGAAGGGCGGGTCGGGTGGCAGGACCTTCAGCAGCGCCCGGTGCGCGGCCTGTTCGCCCATCTTGGGAATGGCACCGACGCGGGTGGTGATGCGGTGAACGTGGGTGTCCACCGGAAACACAGGCCGGGCGTAATTAAACAGGAGGACCAGACTAGCGGTCTTGACGCCCACGCCGGGTAAGTCAGTTAGCCACTTCAGGGCGTCTTTGACCGGCAACTCTTTCAGGAAATCAAGGTTGTAGCCGCCCGGCGAATCCCGAATGGCGACCAGCGTCTGCTGAATGCGCGGCGCCTTACTCTCGGGGTAGTTGCTGCGGCGAATAGCGTGGGCCACCGTCTCCACGGGCGCGGCGATGATGGCGTCCCAGTCCCCCAGAGTCCTCAGTTCCTGATAGGCAGCGTCCTCGTCGCGCCAGTTGGTGCGCTGCGAGAGAATGGTGCTGATCAGTTCGTGCAGCGGATCACGGCGGGGCGAGAGCGGCTTCTCGCCGTATTCAGGCCGCACCTTCTCCTTCATCCACACCAGCAGTTCGGCCCGCTCCTGCTCTGGGCGGGCCGCATTCAGGCGAGGCTCGCCGGTCATCAGGAGTGGCTCAGGACTGCGGCTCGGCACTGCTTTCGACCTCATCACGGCCCCCCTCGGCAGGCTCGGGCTTGGCGGCTGGGTCGGCATTAGGGGCTTTGCCACGGGCTTCTTCGGGGGCATTCTGGCGCTCGCCCTCGGCAGGGGCCTGGTTGGCGGGGTCGTAGCCGGGCTTGGGGTCAGTCATGGTGCCCAGCTTGCGCGTGGGCAGGGGCCGGGCACACAAGAGGGGTGTAAAGAGAGGTTCATCTCTGGACCCAGATAGAGGGGGCCGCTGGGCCAAAGAGAAAAGGCATGTCGGAGACTCTGCCGACATGCCCTAGGCTCAAGAGCCCTTCGTGCTTAGCAACCAGTCTTCAGGGGCCCCAGGTGTTCGTGGACCAGATGGCGCGGGGCGCGCCGCCCACCACCTCGTACAGCACCACATTGCCGTCGTCCTGCACCTTCAGGTAGGCGCCGGGGTGACCCCAGGTGCTGGCCGTCCAGACGCGCTGCCCGTTACTTCTGTACAGCGCCAGGTGACCGTCACCGCCCAGGGTCAGGCGGGCCGCTGCCGTATTGCCCCAGGTCTGAGAGGCCCAGGCCGCCCGGCCGCTCTTGTACAGCACCAGGTTGCCGTCGCCCTGCATGATCAGCACGTTGCGGCCGCTGCACGACACGCGCTGCTCGTTGATGTTCATGGTCGTGTTGCTGGCCAGCGTGTCGGGGCAGACCACCGGGGTCACGGCGCCGCAGCCGTCACCGTCTTGCGACCGGAACAGCTTGTAGTACACCGCGCAGCTGTTGGCCGTCAGCAGCGAAGACGCATTCCACTGGTGGTCGCCGTCAAAGGTGCGGATAAAGCCCAGGGCGGCGTTGCCGGGCAGCCCTGCTGGAACGGTGCCGCCCAGATCCCGAATAACCTGCTCAAAGGTGCCCTGGCTCAGCAGCACCAGCTTGCTGAGGGTCAGCGTATTGGCCGTGGGCGCGAACGAGGCGAGGTTAAAGCGCTCCTGCGCGTTGGTGTAGCCCGTGTCGGTCAGTCCCAGGGCGCGGTTGAGCTGCGTGAGGGTCAGTGGCGCGCCGCCAGGCAGATTCATGGTGGCGTCGAAATAATTCTCGGGGTTGGTCATGCGCAGTTGCCAGTCATTCAGGCTCATGCCAGTGGCGTTTTGCACCACGCTGTCCAGCCGGTCCCGGATAAACTCCTTGACGAAGGCCAGTTCCAGCGGCGGCAGCAGGTCAAAGCCCGCAATCTGGCCGACCAAGTCTGGGGCGCCCATCATAGAGAGGACATGCCCGGTGACGTAATCGCCCAGCACCTGCCGGGCGCGGCTGATCTCCATACCGCCCTGGGCCAGGTCGCCGGTTGTGGTGGTGAAGATCAGGGCGCTGGAGATGTCCGCGCTGACCCGGGGCCAGGCGCGCAGGCCGGTGTCAATATCGGCACGCCAGTGTTCCTTGTACTCAATTTTCCAGGCATTGGCCGTTACGTAGGCGGCCAGTTGCAGACTGAGCGCCACGCGGCTGCAGCTGAAGTCCCAGGTGCGGCACTCCCGGATGCGGCGCTGATAGTCCGCTTTTTTCGCGTAGTACTCGTCAATGTCGCGCTGAAGGCCCGCCCGGCGCTTGGAAAAGATGGCCGGCACAGACAGGCGGCTGTCGTTGTGCTGGTACAGCCCATGCAGGGGCGTTCCGGGCTTGGCGTCAATCAGGTACTGGTAGATAAAGGATTCGGCGCCGCTGATGCTCAGGTCACTGCGGGTGACCAGGCCGCCCCCACTGACCCGCGCAATATTGGGCGTGCGCTTGCCGATATAGCCTTCGAGCACCAGATGCTGAACGGCGTTGCCGCCCAGCTCAAAGGGGCCGCCCGTGTAGTGGTTGACCAGGCTGTGCGCGAACATATCGCCGGCGGCGTGGGTAATGAAGCCGGTGGTAAAGGCCCGCGCCGCGCCCCCCTGTGAGCGGCTGCTCTGAAACAGGTGCTGCAACCAGGCGTCACTGTTGCCCGGAGAAATCTGCGGGTTGCCGGTGGGCAGGTCCCCCGGATGAATCATCTGCTGACCGGTCAGCAGGTCGGGGTAGGCGTCGGGGCCCACCACGCCGGCCCGGTACTGCGCCGCGTTCGTGCGCAGGTCCTGCAGCACCGTGGGGTCCACCGGGTACTGGCGCGTGGCCACGACCTGCCCGCCGCTCAGCTGCTGAATGCTGACCTGCCCGTCATCCAGAGCGTCGCGCATGGCTTCCTCGGCCACGGCGAGGTGGGTGCTGGGTTTCCAGGCGCCCGCCGTGCCGGCGCCCAGGGCCAACAGGGCCACGCTGCACAGCAGGGTTTGGTGGGCTAAGACGGGCAGCGGGAAGGTGGGGGCTAAGCGGCGCATTATTTCTCCTCCTGCTGGCCGGGGTGGTACGGCGCAAAACTGGCTTCGGTCTTGAGGGCCGCGCTGGGCTCGACAGGCTTCAGAGCCTCAGCCGGGCGCGCACCTGCCTCCAGGCTGGGCATGAGGCGCCCGTCATCGGTCACCAGATTGGGCTGGCCCTGGGCCACCAGCGTGGGCTGGCCGCCGGTCTGCACCAGCCAAGTGAAATCAAAGGGCCGGTAGTCACTGCCGCCCGTGGCCAGGGCGAGCACCAGCGCCTCTGGCCCTGCGCCCGCAGCCTGCCGGGCCGCCGCCGCACTGGGGGGTTTGGCCGGCGTGGTCAGGAGGGCCAGCCGGGGCCGGGCCACGCGGCGGATGTCCACAGCCTCATGGCGGGGAGAAGCGGCGTCCGGGGCCACCGGCACCAGCGGCAGGCGCACCCAGCCGGCCAGGTCGCCGCTGGGCAGCAGCAGGGGCAGCAGCGCCGCATCACCGACCTCGGCCAGCGTGAGCAGGGCGGCCGCCCCGGCCTGGGCATCAGCGGCGGCGTCCTCACCCGAGACGCTCAGTTCAACCGTCGAGCGGACCTCGACCGGCTCGCCCAGCTTCACGCTGCCGGCGCGCAGGTGGTCGCCGTCCATCAGGTCGCGCGCCCAGCCCGGCACCTCGCCGGTCACGGGGATGGCCGCCACGCCACCCTGGGCCTCAAAGGTCTCGGCGGCGCTGGTTGGGGTGTGCAACACCGTGGGATCGGCAACTTCGGTGGGCTCTGTGGGGTCTGCCGGCTCGGTGGGGCCAGTCGGGGGGCACTCCTGCGTGAACGTGTCGCAGGGAGCGGCGCGCTGGGCCTGCATGGCGGTCTGCGCCTGCACGGCCGCCGGGTTACCACCTGGGGTGGGCGTGCCGCAGCTCGACAGGGCCAGGGCCAGCGTCAGGCCAGCCAGGCAAAGCAGCGTCGGTGGGGGTGCAGCGGGGTCAGGTCTTGGCATGGCGTGAGCATGGTGGGGCCGCAGGGAACGCTCAGGGAACGCGGCGCCCTGGGGACTGCCCGCGCCCACCAGAAGGGCTAGACTGCCCCCAGCCATGACCCCTGTGCCCAGACGTTCGGCGGTGCCGCGCGCCGCCCGGTTCGAGCGGCCCCGCACGCACCTGCTGACCCAGCTCTCGGACACCGTTGACGTGCCCCTGATCGTGCTGGCCGCGCCGTCGGGGTACGGCAAGACCACCCTGCTGGCGCAGTACGCCCGCGTGACCCCGCGCCGGGTGGCCTGGTGCCGCCTGACCGGTGAGCAGGAGGGGCCGGCCAGCATCACGGCGCGGCTGGCGGCCAGCCTCCCGGAACTGGCCCCCCTGACCACTCCCGACGCGCGCACGCCTGCCGGCGCCCTGCTGGAGCAACTGGCGGCTGGGCTATCGGCCATCCACGACGGCGTGGACCTGATTGTGGACAACGTCGAGACCCTGGCCCAGAGCGAGTGGCTGGCCCGCCTGGCCGACGCCCTGGAAGAGGGGCACCGGCTGCTGCTGGGCACCTACAGCACCGAAGGCCTGCGGATTGCCCGGCGGCTAGCCGAGGGCCGCGCGCAGGTGCTGGACGCCGCCGACCTGGCCTTTACCCCGCAAGAAACGCAGACCTACCTTCAGGAGCGGGGAGGGCTGGCCGCCGCAGACGAACTGGCCCACCTGGGCGGCTGGCCCGCCGGCCTGGCCCTGGCGGCCCACGGCGCCCCGCGCCACGCGGGCGCCGACGACCTGGTGCTGGAGGCGCTGCTGACCCTGCCCGGCCCCGTGCAGGCCGCCCTGCCCGCGCTGGCCCCGCTGGACACCTGGAACGAGGCCGACGCGGCGCTGGTGGCCCCCGAATTACCGGCCGGCTGGCTTCAGGCGGTGCAGCGGGCCGGGCTGCCCGTCACGGCCCTGGGGGGCGGCGCCTTTCAGCCTCACCGGCTGCTGGCCGGCGTGCTGGACAGTCTGCTGGCCCGTGACGCCGGCCGCGCGGCCGCCGCGCGCGCCGTCGCCGCCGCCCTGGCCGAGGACCGCGGCGACCTGGCCCGCGCCGCCCAGCTGTTTCTTCAGGCGGGGCAGCCTGAAGCCGCCCTGAAGGCCGCGCGCCCGGTGGTGGGCGTCTACCGTGACCGGGGCGAGCATCTGCGCACCCGCGCGCTGCTGGAAGCCTTTGGGCCCGCCGGGCTGGACGCGCCCCTGCAAGAGCGATTGGCCTGGGCCCAGATCGAGACGGGGGCCGCCGCGCAGGGCGAGGCCACCCTGACGGCGCTGCGGGCAACAGAAGCGCTGAGCCCCGCTGGGCTCGCCTCGCTGGCGATGGTCAGGGGGCGCCAGGGAGACACCGCCGCGCAGTACGCGCTGGCGCGTGAAGGCCTGGAACGCGGCGGCCCCCCCGTCCCCGCCCTGTTCTGGCCCTTTGTGCAGGCAGCGCTGCGCCTGCGCGAGTTTGACGAGGCCGAGCAGGCTGCCGAGACCTTTCACCGCTGGGCTCAGGCGGGCAGCGACAGCGTGCGCCAGGCCGAGGCGTGGCAGTTGCAGGCCCTGGTGTGGCGCCACACCCGCCCGCCCGAAGCGGCGGCCCGCCCTCTGGCGCGTGCCCGCGCGGCCTACGAGGCCCTGGGCTGGCAGGGCCGTGCGGCGGCGGTGCAGCTTGAAGAACTGGAACTGGCGGTGCGGGCCGGACGGGCGTCTGAGGTGCTGGCCGTGACCCTGAGCGCATTAGAAGGCCGCCTGCCTGCCGAGGCCCCGGCCGCGCAGGTTCGCCGGCTCCGGCTGCTGGGCACAGTTCAGCGCCGACTGGGCCACCTGGACGCCGCCGAAGCGGCGCTGCGCCGCGCACTGCAAGTGGCGGGCGCCGCCGGCATCCACGCGGGCAGCGCGGGACTGACTCTGGCGCTGGCCGACGTGCTGCTGCAAGCGGGCCAGGCTCAGGAAGCGCAGGACTGGCTCTCAGCCGACGCCCCCGGCCAATCGCGGCTGCTTCAGGCGCTGCTGCGGGCGCAGGCGGCAGGGCAGCCCCTCCAGGTTTCGCCAGAGGACCTGGAGGCCGAGCCGGACGCCGAGACCCGCGCCCGTGCCCAGGCCCTCAGCCCGTCCGGGCAGGCAGGCGTCCCAGCACCGTCAGACCCGGCTGTCAGCGCGGTTCCCTACCTGCTGCACCTGGTCACGCTGGGGGACTGCCGGGCCAGCATCAACGGTCAGCCTGTGAAACTGGGGCTGGCCAAGGCGCGCGAGTTGCTGGTGTGGCTGGCGCTGCACGGCTCGGGGTCACGTGATGAACTGGTCACGGCGCTGTGGGACGGCTCGGCCGAGGAGCGGCATGTCGAATACTTCCGGGTGGCGGTGCGCCGGCTGCGCGCCGCGCTGCGCGATCATCTGCCCGGCGGCCTGGACCCCCTGCCCTACGCCGACGGCCGCTACCGCCTGGACCCGGTGCTGACGGTGCACACCGACCTTGAAGACGCCCCCGGCCCAGCGGCGCTGCGGCCTTTCTTGCCGGGGGTGGACACCGAATGGGCGCAAACCTTCCGTCAGGTGCAGGCGGGGCGCAGCGCCAGTGCCCTGCTGGACGCCGCCGCTGCCCTGCCCGCCCCCCAGGCCGCCGAAGCCTACCGCGCGCTCCTGCGCCTGGACCCGTTGCTGGGCGCGGCGCACGAGGGGCTGGTGCTGGCCCTTCAGGCGCAGGGGGAAGCCGCGCAGGCCCGGCAGGCGCTACACACCTACGAGCGGGTCCTGCGCGAGGACTACGGCAGCGGGCTGCCCGAGGGCTTCCTGGCGCAGCTGCGAGTCACGCCTCCGGTGCGCTGACCTGCCTGACGCTGGCCTGCCGCGTTCCCTGAAAGTTCCCAGGTCGCCCGGCATGCTGCCGGTCAGAGGACCCCCATGCCCAACCCCCTGACTGCCCTGCTGCCCCTGACCCTCGCTGCTCTGCTCGCTTCCTGCGGCACCGCCCGTGTGCCTGCCCCCCAGGCCACCGCCACCGCGCCGGCCCTGCGCGCCCTGAACGACGACATCTGTCCCTCGTGTGGCAAACCGAGTCACGCTGTCCAGGCGGCCTGGGTGTGGGCCAGTGAGGCGGGCGGCCTGCCGGAACTGGGCCAGCCCACCGACCTGATCGAGGTCAAGGTGCCCAGGCTCCAGGTTCTGGCCCAGGCACGCCGCGCTCAGGTCACCGTCAGCGGCAAGTGGCTGCACCTCTCCCTGGATGACACCGACGCTGTCAGCCTGCCTGTGGCGTGCATTCAGGGCCGGGATGAACCCCGTCCGGCCGGGCTGCCCGCCCTGACTGTCTCGCTGAGCGGCGCGGCCAGTAATGTCTGGCTGGGTGGCCAGGTGGCCCTGAGCCGCCCCGTGGACCTCCTGACCGCCTCGGCCGCTGGCGACGAGGTGTGTGCAGAAGAGTTTGGGGAGGGGTGGCACATGCTGAGGACCAACGAGACGGCGGACGCCCTGCCACTGGGGCTGTTCGTCAGCGACCTGTGGGCCAGTCGCGCCCGGCCATGAACCCGGCCCGCGCCCAGTGGCACGGCCTGAGTCCCAGCCTGCAGCTGCTGCTGGCCGACCTGCACCGGGGCTTTGGGCAGCAGGCTCTGACCAGCCGGTGGACGGCCGCGCACCACACCCAGGCCCTGGGGCTGCTGCGGCAACTGGAAGAGGCGTGGCGGCAGGAGCGGGTTGACCTCGACACCCTGCACGACCTTGAGGGGCTGACGGCCCACCTGGACCTGACCGGCACCGTGACCTGCCGCGCCGCGCTGGAGAGTATTCAGGGCCTCTTCAGGCGCGTGGTCGAGGCCACCTACGAGGTGCTGGCCGCCAACGATTAGGCTGGGCAACAGCGGAAGGACGGCGCATAGAGTAGCCGTCCTTCTGTCCATTCTGGTTTGTCTAGGCCCGCCTCATGCGGATTCCGCTTCATTGCAGCACAACAAAGACAGGCACCGTCTGCACTTCTATATCGTGAAATCCGCAGCTGTTCCTGCTCGCTCTCCTGCGGCGCTTTTCAAGCCTGCTGCGCCGCTGTCCAAGTCGCCCAGAGTCCGCCTCAGCTGTGCGTCATGTCCAGCGGGACGACCCACTGGGCAAACTCTTCATCAGTGACGTAGCCCAGGGCCAGCGCGGCCTCTTTCAGGCTGCTGCCTTCCTTGTGGGCCTTCTTGGCAATGGCGGCGGCCTTGTCGTACCCGATGTGCTTGTTCAGGGCCGTGACCTGCATCAGGTTGATGCTCAGGTTGTGCTCGATTTTTTCCAGGTTGGGTTCAATCCCCACGGCGCAGTTGTCGTTGAAGGCCAGGCTGGCGTCGGCAATCAGGCGAATGGATTCCAGCACGGCATGTACCATCACGGGCTTGAACACGTTCAGCTGAAAATTGCCCTGGCTGCCCGCAAAGGCCACGGTGGCGTCGTTGCCAAACACGCGGGTGGCCACCATCGTCAGGGCCTCGCTCTGGGTGGGGTTCACCTTGCCCGGCATGATGCTGGACCCCGGTTCGTTCTCGGGAATCACGATCTCGCCAATGCCGTTGCGGGGCCCCGAGGCCAGCCAGCGCACGTCGTTGGCCATCTTCATCAGGGCGCCGGCCAGGGTGCGCAGGGCCGCCGAGGTCTGCACCAGGGCGTCGTGGGCCGACAGGGCCGCAAATTTGTTCTCGGCGCTGCGAAAGGCGAAGCCGGTTTCCTCGCTGTACTTCTGCGCGGCCAGGTCACCGAACTGCGGGTGCGCGTTCAGGCCCGTGCCCACCGCCGTGCCGCCGATGGCCAGTTCCAGCAGGCCTTCCCCCGCGAGTTTCACCTGCGCCAGCGCGTAGTCCAACTGCGCCACCCAGCCGCCGATCTCCTGGCCCAGTGTGATCGGCGTGGCGTCTTGCAGGTGGGTGCGGCCCACCTTGACCAGTCCGGCATGCGCTTTGGCCTTGGCGTCCAGGGTGTCCCGCAGTTTGCCCACGCTGCCGTACAGGCGCTCATTCAGTTCCAGCACCACGGCGATGTGCATGGCGGTGGGAAAGGTGTCGTTGCTGCTCTGGCCCCGGTTCACATGGTCATTGGGGTGAACAGGCGCCTTGCTGCCCAGCTGGCCGCCCGCTATCTCGATGGCGCGGTTAGAAATGACTTCGTTGGCGTTCATGTTGCTCTGGGTGCCGCTGCCCGTCTGGAACACCACCAGCGGAAAGTGCTCATCCAGCGTGCCCGCAATCACTTCGTCGGCGGCCTGCACGATCAGGTCGGCGACCTCGCGCGGCAGTTCACCCAGGTCGGCGTTGGCCTGCGCCGCACCCTTTTTCAAGATGCCCAGTGCCCGGATCACCGGGCGGCCCCAGACAAAGGTGTCGCGGCCAATGGGGAAGTTTTGAATCGAACGTTCGGTTTGCGCGCCCCAGTAGCGGCTGGCGTCCACGTCCAGGGTGCCCATGGTGTCGGACTCTTTGCGGTAGCTCGTCATGGCCTGAGTGTACGGGGCAGAGGCTGTTACGGCCGGGGGAACGCGGCGCGGGGTCGCTGTCTTGAACAAAAGCGGCAGGATGACCCTGACCAGTAGGCGGAGGCGGCCCGCGTGGCCGGTCTGGCACAGTAAGGCATGTACCTGGAAGTCCTGCCTCATGTTCGGCTGCGCCAGCTGGTGCGGACCTACTGGCAGATCGAGGAATTCCACGCGCCGGGGCAGGAGGAACACCGCTTCATGCCCGAGCGCACGGTACGCCTGACCTTTTTCAGCGGCGATTCCTGGCAGAGCGGCGCCGCGCACAGTGACGCTCTGGAGCGCCTGCCTGGGGCGACCCTGACTGGCATGTGGCTGGCGCCCCGGCGGCTGGTGTCAGTGGGCCTCACGCGGGCGCTGGGCGTGGAACTGTATCCCTGGGGCGCGCGGCAACTGTTCGGCTGGTCCATGGCCATGCAGGGCCTGGACCTGGCTCCTGTGTCGGCGCCGGTCAGCCGCGCCATTCCCGCCCTGCTGCGGGCGGGCGCCTGGGCCGAGGCGCGCGAGGTGCTGGACGACTGGCTGCTGGAGCGCCTGGCCACCCATGAGCAGGCGCTGGGGGTGGCGGTGCAGGCCGCGTCTGCGCTGTATACCTCGCTGGGCACAGCGCGCATCGGGACACTGGCGGAGGAATTGAACGTGAGTTCCCGGCAACTGGAACGCGGGTTTGCCCAGGAGGTCGGCGTGAACGCCAAAACGCTGGCCCGCCTGATCCGCTTTGAGGAAGCGCATAACCGGCTGTACGTCAATCCGGACGAAGGGCTGGCGGGCCTGGCCTATGACCTGGGCTTTGCCGATCAGGCGCACCTGACCCGAGAGTTCCGCACGATGGCCCACATGACCCCGCGCGCCTTCGCCGCCTACGCCCGGCAGATGGCTCACCCCCACGACGCGCTGGCTCCGGTCACGCCAGTGGTGGCGGTGCCCCTGCCCTGACGGCGTGGCCTGGAAGATGCTGACCTGTCACCGAAGGTCTGGGCTTGAACGTCAGCCATTTCTAGAGTGAGCACAGCGTAGATCTGACTTGATTGAGTGGTCCCAAAGGCTGACAAACACGAAAAGGAGCAGCACCTCAAATAAGCCTGCCCTATACAGCGATTACTGAAGGGCCGACTTTAGGCACATTAGCAGTGGGCAGACTGGCGAGCATTCTCCGCAGAGAGAGTGGCCTGTTCCGAGAGCAGCACAAGCCTTCTGTCAAGTTGACTGCTTCGCTGACATGCCTGATTCGCCTGTTACTGAGCCGCGCTCAGGCGCTGAAAATGGCGCTGCGCCATGCCGAGCACCCACACAGGCCCAGGCAATTCCGAACGCCCAAAGGCTTCAGGCACCGCCAGCATCTCGTGGACTGCGCCGGTGACGGCGGCTTCCGCCTCCAGACTTGGAAAGCGGCCCACCAGGCCAAACAACGCAGAAAGTTGCCCGCGCACAACGCTCTCTAGCACAGATTCTTCTCTGGGCACGAGGGGACGCCGATCTTTAGCCCACACTCGTTTTCCGCCCATGACCATTCGCTCAGTGTGACGGCTTGGGTCAGTCTGCCGGAACGCCCCTCTTCATTGAAGGTGAAGTGATTGAGACGAATGCTGGGCCGCCTGGCCAAAAAAAGCCCCGCCTAAAGCGGGGTCTTGTGATCGTTCATAGCACCGTCCTGTCTATGACCTCAATTGTCGTCGTTGTCCGTGCTGGTCGAGCTGCCGCTGGCATTCAGATCCAGGTTCAGCACGCTGGTCAGGCCGCCCAGCAGACTTCCGCTGCTCTGGTTGCCGTCCTCGTTGTCAGAGCTATTGCCACTGGCGCCTAGAATGCCGCCTATAGCGCTATCCAGGCCCAGGTTCAGTTCACCCTGGCTGCTGGAGCTGTTGCCTTCGTCATCTGTGCTGCTGCTCTGGCCACTGGCATTCACGTCTGCGTTCAGCACCGCGCCCACCACGCCGAGCACACTGCCGCTGCTCTGGCTGTTGTTCTGCCCTTCGCTACTCTGGGCGTTGCCACTGAGCAGGCCGGTCACGCTGCTGCCTAGGTTGAGGTTCAGGCTGCCGCTGCTGCTGTTCGTCTCGGCGGACGCAACACCGGCGGTCAGGGCGAGGGCGGTCAGGGCGGTCAGAATCTTTGTCTTGGTCATGGTCGTGCCTCCTGAGACCTATGGTGCCGGGGCGCTGTGGCAACGGTTTGAGAGGACTGCCGGTCACCTTGCGGGTTGGGCCCCAGTTCTCATGGTCCAGAGCACGGCCACGGGCGGGAGGGCGCTGAGTCGCGTAGAAACCATGCGAAAGGCGTATAAGCCCTTCTCTGAGAGGACGGTTCAAAGGTGCGGGATGTGACAAAGTGAGGCGATCCAAACGCCGCTTCTCCGCATACGTGCCTGTTTAAAAACTGTCGCCGAACACCTGCTCCCGCTCACGCGGCCCAAGCAGATAAGGGCATGGCAGAGGTGCCGATTCACCTCAAATCGGGTTGGCGCCCTGCCACTGGCGCTTGTGCCTATCGGCCTTTGAGCGGCCCAGACCGAGACACACCAACACAGCTGGCAATCATGTCGTCTTTTTTCAAGAGCTGGCCTGCGCCTCTCCCCTACCCTGCGCCTTATGAAGCCTGCTGTCCCTCCCCGCCGACCGCCGCTGCTGTTTTTGCTGGCGACGGCCTTTCTGTTTTCGATTGGCATGACCCTGGTGTTTCCGGTGCTGCCTTTCATCGTGGCCGAGTACGTCCCCCAGGTGGCGCATCAGGCCACGGTCATCGGGTGGCTCAGCGCCACCTTCGCGCTGCTGTCGTTCCTGTCGGCGCCGGTCATGGGCGCCCTGAGTGATGCTTACGGCCGCCGCCCGGTGCTGGTGCTGAGCCTGCTGGGGTCAGCGGTGGGTTATCTGCTGTTCGGCATTGGCGGCAGCCTGTGGATGCTGTTTCTGGGCCGCGCCATTGACGGACTAACAGCCGGCGGCATGAGCGCCCTGTTCGGCTATCTGGCCGACACTGTCCCCGAAGAGGACCGGGGCAAGGTGTTTGGCCAGGTCGGCGCGGTGGTGGGCGCCGGGTTCATCATCGGCCCGGCCATCGGCGGCGCCCTGTCACACATCAGCCTCAGCGCGCCCATGTTTCTGGCGGCGGCGGTGTGTCTCCTGAACATGCTGTGGGGCGCCTTCGTGTTGCCCGAAAGCCTGGCCCCCGAACGGCGGCAGCGCCACTTTGACGCCGCGCACCTCAACCCCCTGGCACAGCTGCGCGGCGTGCTGGCCTTGCCGGCGGTGCGCCGTCTGGTCACCGTCAGCGTGCTGTTCATGCTGCCCTTTACCATCATGCAGACTGTGCTGGCGCTGCTGGGCCGCGACGTGCTGCACTGGGGCCCCGCCCAGATGGGCACCGCCTTTATGGTGGTGGGGGTGTGCGACATCGTGGCGCAGGGCGGGCTGCTGCCCCTGCTGATTCGGCGCCTGGGCGAACGGGGCGTGGCCACGCTGGGCCTGGCCCTGGGGGTGCTGGGCGCCCTGGGACTGGCCCTGCTGGTGTGGTGGCCCATCCCGGCGGTGATCTATGCCTCGGTCATCCTGATGGCCGTGGGCGAGGGCATTTTTACCGCCAGCCTGAGCGCCCTGCTGTCTCTGGCCACGCCAGCTGATGCCCAGGGCCGCGTTCAGGGCGGTGCCCAGAGCTTCAATGCCCTGGCGCAGGTCACCGGGCCCCTGCTGGCTGGTCCCCTGTACACCCGCACGGGCGGCAGCGGCACGTTCGGGGCCAGCGCCGTTCTGATTCTGGTGGCGTTGGGCGTGCTGGGCCTGCAGAATCTGACCTCTTCAAGAGGCACAGCAGGTGCGCAACAGTCGTAACTAGCCCTGCCCAAAGCGCCTGGAAAGTCACAGCCGCTATCTTGGTACATTGGTTCAAATGCAGTCCTACCTTGACCTGATGCGGCACGTGTTAGAATTTGGAGTTACCAAAACCGACCGCACGGGCACCGGCACGCGCTCCATCTTTGGGGCGCAGCTGCGTTTTGATCTGCAGGCCGGCTTCCCCCTGGTGACCACCAAAAAGGTGCATCTAAAAAGCGTGATTCACGAGCTGCTGTGGTTCCTACGCGGCGAATCGAACGTGGCGTCCTTACAGGCCAGTCGCGTGAGCATCTGGGACGAGTGGGCCGATGAACGCGGCGAGCTGGGGCCGGTGTACGGCGTCCAATGGAGAAGCTGGCCGACCCCAGACGGCGGCCATATTGACCAAATCGCCCAGGTCATCCAGCAGATCAAGACCAACCCAGATTCCCGCCGCCTCATCGTCTCGGCCTGGAACGTGGCGCAGATTGACGAGATGGCCCTGCCCCCCTGCCACCTGCTGTTTCAGTTTTATGTGGCCGAGGGTCGCCTGAGCTGCCAGTTGTATCAGCGCTCCGCAGATACTTTTTTAGGGTTGCCCTTTAACATTGCCTCTTACGCCCTCCTCACCCTGATGGTCGCGCAGGTCTGCGGACTCCAACCCGGCGAATTTATCTGGACAGGCGGCGACGTGCACCTGTACAGCAACCATCTGGAGCAGGCCAGGCTGCAACTGTCGCGCGACCCCCGGCCCCTCCCGACCATGCACCTGAACCCGGAGGTCACAGACATTTTTGACTTCAGGTACGAGGATTTCCGCCTCTCGGGCTACGAGCCTCACCCGGCGATCAAGGCCCCGGTGGCCATATGACCCGCCCCACTTTTGACGACCTGGGGCTGGCCACGGCCCGCCTGTGGGCCACCCGCAGCGCCGACAGCAAGGTGCAGGTGGGCGCGTGCATTCTGGACCGGCATCACCGCGTGGTCGGCGTGGGGTACAACGGCCGCGCGGCTGGTGAACCCAACGAGCGCGAAAGTCTGGTGCAGGGCGGCAGCGGCTTTATCCACGCCGAGGTCAACGCGCTGCTGGCCGCCAATTGGAACGGCGAGGGCCACACCCTGTATGTCACCCACGAGCCCTGCGCGGCCTGCGCCCGCCTGATTGTCAATTCGCGCCGCATCGGGCGGGTTCTGTACGAGGCCAATTACCGCGAAACCGTGCGCGTGGACGCCGGCCTGCCCAGCGGCGCCGCCATCCTGCGGAGGGCGGGCATTGAGGTGCAGTGCGTGACTGGAGGGGCGGATGACACCTGATACGGATTCCGTCCATTCCGGGAAATCCATGTCTTCTCCTTCTAATGGAACACATCACAGCTTGGACCAGACCCTGCCTGAACTGTTCGCCATCGTCGCCATGACCCCGGCGCGGGTGATTGGCAAAGGGGGCGGGATGCCCTGGCACCTGCCTGCTGACCTGGCGCACTTCAAGCGGCACAGCCGGGGCCTGCCCAACATCATGGGCCGCAAGGTCTGGGATTCTCTGGGGGGCCGGGCGCTGCCGGGCCGGCAGAACATTGTCCTGACCCGCAACCCACAGCTTGAGGCGCTGGGAGCTGAGGTGACCCACACGCCCGAAGCGGCCCTGCAGGCGGCGGGCGACGGGCCCAGAGTCGCCATCATCGGGGGTGAGGAGATTTACCGCCTGTATTTGGATAGGCTGACGCGGGTGGAACTCACCCTGATTCACGCTGACCTGGCGGGCGACACCTTTTTCCCCGAGTTGCCCGGCACCTGGGAGGTCGTGCAAGAGGCGTTCCGGCACGCCGACGAGCAGAACCCTTACGACCTAACCTTTCAGACGCTGGTGCGGGCACCCTAGCCCACCGTGCCTCTCCC